>DNMQ01000008.1 GCA_003488145.1 Pseudomonas sp. | reverse complement strand
GGCTGCAGCGCACGCCGTGCCACGTCCCAGCCACCGAGCAGCATGTGCTTGAGAAAGAAGCCGAGAAACGCCGGCAGCGCCGCCAGGCGCATGGCCATCGGGCGCAGGCTGAGCCAGAGGCTCAGCGCGACGGCCAGGGTGATCGTCGGCACACCCAGCACCCAGCCCTGTCCGGCAGCGAACAGCGCCCAGAGTGCGGTATAGAGCAGTGACCAGAAGAGTGCGTCGGTGGCTCCGCGACGCCATGCGGCCTGTGTCATCACAACCTCCTTGGCATTCCGATCTTTGTTACAAGTCGAGGCCAAGAGTTCGCCGCTGTCCACCAAACACCGCGAAGAGCCTTGTATCAGCAGATTGCCGTTCGGCCTGGCCAGCGGCGCTGCACCGCCTGTTTCTCCCAGCTGCGGCCCGCGGCAGGATCAGCACAGGTGTCTCAGGAACCAGTCGCCGGCCAGCCGCGCCACCTCCTCCAGCGTGCCGTGCTCCTCGAACAGGTGCGTCGCCCCCGGTACCACCACCAGCTGATGCACGCACTGCAGACGGGCAGCAGCGGCACGGTTGAGTTCCAGCACCTCGAGGTCGCCGCTGCCGACGAGGAACAGCGAAGCCGCCTTGACCCGCGCCAGCGACAGATCCGCCAGGTCGACCCGGCCGCCACGCGAAACCACCGCGGCGATGTCCGCCGGCCGCGAGGCGGCGGTGGTCAGTGCCGCGGCGGCGCCGGTGCTGCTGCCGAACAGGCCGATGCGCAGCTCGTGCAAGCGCGCATCGCTGCTCAGCTGGTCGACCACGCCACTGAGGCGCTGGCTGAGCAGCGGGATGTCGAAGCGCAGCTGCCGGGTGATCTCGTCAATGGGCTGCTCGTGCTTGGTGAGCAGATCGAAGAGCAGGGTCGCCAGCCCCATTTCGTTGAAGCAATGCGCCACGCTGCGGTTGCGCGGGCTGTGCCGGCTGCTGCCGCTGCCGTGCACGAACACCACCAGGCCGGTGGCCGCGGGCGGCAGGCACAGCTCGCCATGCAGGCGTGCCTTGCCGAGCGTGAAGCGCATGGGTGTCGCCGCAAGCGCGGTCATGCCGCCTGCCCTCCCTTGGTCCACGCGCGCTGTAGCAGCTCCACCACCTGGCGGTCGGGGGTCTGCTCGAAATGCTCGTACCAGCGACCGATGGCATACAGGTCATGGGGTACATGCAGGCAAACGACGCGATCCGCCAGTTTTTCCAGCTGCGCGATGCTCTGCGCAGCCGCCACCGGCACCGCAACGGTCATGCACGTCGCGCCCAGGTGGCGCACCGCCTGCACCGCGGCGCGCATGGTCGCGCCGGTCGCCAGCCCGTCGTCCACCAGGATCACGGCACGCCCGGCGATGAGCGGCGGCGGTCGTTCACCGCGATAGGCCTGTTCGCGCCGCTGCAGCTCGTGGGTTTCCTGGGCGATGGTGCCGTCGATCTCGGCCCTGGAGACGTGGATGTACTGCACGATGTCGTCGTTCATCACACGCACGCCGCCGCTGGCGATGGCGCCCATGGCCAGTTCGCGATTGCCCGGCGTGCCGAGTTTGCGCACAACCAGAATGTCCAGCTCGAGGCCCAGCCGCTGTGCCACCTCGAATGCTACCGGCACACCGCCGCGCGGCAATGCCAGGACCAGCGTATCGCGCCAGTCGGCATCCTCCGCCAGGCGCTCGGCCAGCGCCGCACCTGCCTGGACTCGATCGAAAAAGGGGATCTTGAAGGTCATGGCAGGCTCCTTGGTTCCGGCACGGGCTGTATTGGAGTCTGGCTCAAGAATCGAGTGCCGGCAGGCCATCTGCGACGAACAACCCGTTTGACTGCCGGGCTTCGCGCACCGCCGATCGGAACGGATGTGGCCAAGATTACAAATTCGTTGCCGCCGACTCTCTGACGCCATTAAAGTGCCATCACCCGCTACCGATAACCCGGGCAGACCCGTCGAATGTGCGCCCACTGCGACGGCGGCCAATGCCTGGGATGGATGACCAATGACCGAGAAGAACAACAAACCGGCGCCATGGCGTATGCGCAGCACCCTGCTGATGACGGTCAGCCTGCTGTTTCCCTCGACTCCTGTGCACGCGGCCGAACACCTGACGCTGCTGACCTGGGAGGAATACCTCAGCGAAGCGGTGATCGAACGCTGGCAAGCCGAAACCGGGGTCGAGATCAGGCAGATCTACTTCGATAGCGGCGACAAGCGCGACGAAGTCCTCGCCAAGCCCGAGCATCAGATCGATATCGCCCTGACAGAGCTGATCAGCGCCTCGCGCTTCGGCGCCCGCGGCCTGCTCGACCCGATCGACGACAAGCAGCTGCCGACGCTGCGTCATGTCCCGCAACGCTGGCGCAACAGCTGCGGGCGCTACGGCGTGCCCTACCTGTGGGGCACGCTCGGCATCGCCTATCGCAGCGACCGCCTGGAAAGCGCGCCACGATCCTGGAAGGACCTGCTGCAACCGGCTCGCGCCGACGAGCCACACATCATCATGATGGAGGATCACGAGGACATCCTCGCCAGTCCGCTGATCCTGCAGAACCATTCGATCAACACCTCGAACAACGACGAACTCAAGGCCGCCTTCGATCTGCTCATGGCCCAGTCCAGCGCCGTGCTGACCTACGAGTACGTGATCACTTCACTGCGCAGCCAGCGCTACCTCGACCAGGCCGACATGGCGCTGGCCTACAGCGGCGACCAGCAGGTGCTCAACGAAGTCGAAGGGGTCGACGGCGAGCCCTGGCGCTACGTAGTGCCCGAAGAGGGCACGCTGCTCTGGGTCGATTGCCTGTCGATACCGACCGGCACCGCGAAGAAGGCGCTGGCGCGGCGCTTCCTCAACTTCCTCCAGCAGCCGGAAATCGCAGCCCTGAATGCCGCCGATCTGGGCGTCGCCACACCGAACGCTGCGGCGCGGGCACTGCTGCCGGCGGATATCCGCGCGGATTCGACCATCTACCCGGCGGAAGCGGTACTGGAGAGAAGCCAGGTCTACGAGACGCGACCGCTGGAGGGCACGCAGACGCGGCGGCGCATCATCAGTGCACTGATCAACGCCCATGACGCTAGGTAAACGCACGCTGCTGGTGATCTTTCCGGTCATTCTGATCATCCAGCTGGTTGCCTCGACCACCGCCTACCTGACCCAGCGCGCCTCGCTGCTGGGGCTGGAGCAGGCGCGCCTGGAGCAGCAGCTCTCGGCGCTGACCTCCGCCTACCTGGACTATGAGGCGTTCAATCGCAGCGTGCTCTACTCGATCATGGATAGCGAGGCGCTGCTGCTGTTCCTGCGCGAGTCGGACACCGACTTTCGCAACGACACCCTCGGGCTGCGCATCCAGCAGAGCATCCGCTCGCTATCCAATACCGAGCTGACCTTCGTTTCCCTCGCCGTCGTGCAGCCCGATGGCAGGCCGGCCTACTACTTCGAAAGCAGCCTGTCGCCATTCGCCTCGATGAATGCGAGCCAGCAGCGGATCGTCAGCGAAGCCAGACGGTCGTCGGCATCCGGCAACACCCTCTACGTCGAGCAGGCCGATGACGACCCGCTGCTGATGAACACCGACTTCATCCTGCCGGCCTCCAGCAGCCGGCCACTGCCAAGCCAGCGCGCCGAAGCCTTCGCCATTCAGCTGGCGGTGCGCCCGGATCGCTTCCTCAAGCTCAAGCGCAGCCTGGAAAGCGAATACGGCGCGCCTGTCGAAATCGCCGACGAGCCGTTGCTGGCGGTCGCGGGGTTGTCCGCGAGGGTTTCGCTGTCGCGCTCGCTGCATGCACGGCTGACACCGGCGCCACACTACACCGCCGAGCGTCTGCAGACCCTGGGGCTCGCCTTCATCGCCGGCGGCGCGCTGATCTGTCTTATCTCCATCGGCCTGCTGCTGTGGCTGATCCGCCGTTCCATTACCGGCCCCATCAGCCAGCTGGACGACCAGCTGACCGACCTGCTGCTTTGCAAGCGCGACGCGCTCGACGAGCCGACCGATGGCGGCGAGATCGGCCGGCTGACGGTGAACATGAAGACCCTGCACGACCGCAACACCGAAGCGCTGCAACGCATCCGCGAGATATCCTGGGAGGACAGCCTGACCCAGGTCAGCAACCGGGCGCACTTCGGCGTGCTGGCCAATACCATGTACGAGCAGTGCATGCGCACGCACAAGCGGCTGGCGCTGCTGTTTCTCGACCTGGACAACTTCAAGCAGGTCAACGACCAGCACGGCCACGATGCCGGCGACGCTCTGCTGCGAATCTTCGCCCAGCGCGCGCGCGGCGTGCTCGAACGTCATCGCACCGACTACCCGCAAACGGAAACGGCCCTGGCGCGCCTGTCCGGCGACGAGTTCGCCATCCTGCTGCTGAGCGAAACCGGCGACGGCGGCCTGCAGCAACTGTGCGACGCGCTGCTCGGCCTCTGCCGCGGCGGGTTTCGTCTGGAGGATCGCCTGTATCCGGTCAGCGTCAGCATCGGCACCGCCTGCTACCCGAAAGATGCGGACTCGATCACCCAGTTGCTCACCCGTGCCGACACTGCCATGTACCAGGCCAAGGCCGAGGGCAAGAACACCGCGGTGGCCTTCAGCGGCGAGCTGGAGCGACGCAACGAGCGCATCCGCCTGATCGAGGACCAGCTGCGCGAGCTCGACGGCGACGACCAGCTGCGGCTGGTCTACATGCCGGCGCTGGATCGCGAAGGCGCAGTGGTCAGCTGCGAAGTGCTGCTGCGCTGGCATTCACCGATCCTCGGGACGGTTTCGCCCGGCGAATTCATTCCCATCGCAGAACGTGCCGGGCTGTTCCCGAAGATTGACAGCTGGGTCATCGATCATGCCCTGGCGGAGTACCCGAAACTGGTACAGCTGTTCGGCGAAGGCGTGCTGCTGGCGATCAACGTGTCCTCCGCGCAGCTCAACGACGACCGCATCTGCCGCTATCTGGTCGAGCGCGCCGCCCATCATGGCGTCGAGCCGGGCAGGATCGAGATCGAGCTGACCGAAACCTACGCCGCCGAGCTGTGCAAGAACACCATGGAAGTGGTCCAGGCGATTCGCCGCGCAGGCTTTCGCGTGGCCATCGACGATTTCGGCGTCGGCTATACCTCGATCCAGCAGCTGCTCGAGTACCCCGCCGACACCATAAAGCTGGACATGGCGATCATCACCCGGCTGACCCGCCCGGAGATGCAGCAGAGCCTGAGCGCCCTCATCGCCTTCTGCCACGCCCAGGGCAAGCGCGTGAATGCCGAGGGCGTCGACAACATGGAAAAGCAGTCGGCACTGCTGCAGGCCGGCTGCGACCTGTTCCAGGGCTACCTGATCTCGCCGCCGCGCTCGCTGGCGGCACTGGAGGACTGGATGGCGGTACGCAACCGCGCCCAGGGCACGCTGCGCCTGGAACAGCTGACGCAGCGCGTCGAAGCGCAACCCTTTTGAGCGCGCCGCGTGTGGGCTTGCGCGACCGATCATCGCAACCGGCAATCGTCGCGTGCCAGCAGGCGGAAGAGCCCTGCAGCCTGATCTACGCTGCAAAGGCACCCTACCGATCATTGAGGCCTTCGCCATGGACAAGACGCGCGACAAACTTCTGCAACCCGAACACCACGACCCCTACCTCAAGGCCTGGCATCAGCGCAGCGACACCCTCTGCCCACAATGCGGCGCTGCCTACCAGGCTGGACGCTGGACCTGGCACGGCCTGATCGATGCGAGCAACGCCGAGGAAGCGATCTGCCCGGCCTGCCAGCGCATCGCCGAAGACGTACCGGCCGGCACCATCAACCTGCGCGGCGCCTTCGTCAAAGCGCACGTCGACGAGCTCAGCGGGCTGATCCGCAACACCGAGGAAAAGGAGAAGGCCGAGCACCCGATCGAGCGCCTGATGGCCATCAGCGACGAGCCCGACGGGTTGCGCGTGACAACCACCGGCCTGCACCTGGCGCGGCGCATTGGCCACGCGCTGGAGGCCGCCTACGACGGCGATCTGAAGATCCACTACGACGGTGAAGAGTATTACGTCGACGTGCTCTGGCAGCGCGACTGAGCCAGCAGACCGCAGTTCAGATGGTCTCCTCGCCGGCTGCCCCGGCAGGATTGGCGCGCGTCGACATGGCGAGGATTTCCGGCACCACGTCGCGCACGAACACATCGTGCAGCCGGCGCAGCTCGGCGAACGGGTCGGGATGATGGTCGACACGGATATCCCACAGCGGGTATTCCTCGTTATCGACCACATACACCGTTGCCGATGACTCGCCATGGCGATCGCCGCCCTGGGCATCGCCGGCGGCGATCGCCTCCATCAAACGCTCCACCAGCGGCAGGTGTGCGCTGCGCTCATAGGCTTCGCAGGCGGCTTCCAGCACCTCGCGCCCCTTGAGCCGGTTGCCCTGCACGCAGAATTGTTCGCCAGCGATCGAGCCGGCCCAAGGCAGGCACCTCTCCCCAGTCCAGCAGGCCGTGCGGCCCTTGCTGTCGATTACCGCGCACTGGCGCTGGCTCATGCAGGGATCGGTGCGCCGCAGCCGCTCCAGCACCT
Source organism: Pseudomonas sp. (assembly GCA_003488145.1). GTDB lineage: Bacteria > Pseudomonadota > Gammaproteobacteria > Pseudomonadales > Pseudomonadaceae > Stutzerimonas. The sequence continues at coordinate 36,930 of DNMQ01000008.1, read as the reverse complement.
CGGCCGCCGGGCTGAACTGGCGCAGGAAACGCAGGCCGTCGATACCGAGGTACGGATTGATCTGTGCCTGGGTCGCCACCGCCCCGACATGGGCCGCCGCGTGGGTCAACAACTTGCCCACCGCGGGCATCGCCGTGGCCGCGGCCACGCCGAACTGACCGGTGCGCGGGCAGCGGGCGATGATGGAAAAGGTCATGGGCGTGCTCTCTGGATTCGTCAGGACTTAGGCCAAGGCCGAGCGGCAAACGTTCAGAGCGGGCGGCTCACTCAGGCAATTCGACACTGACCTTGATCGCCGAATACCAGGCCGTGACCGCGGCGATATCCTCGTCACTCAGCCCGGAGGCGATGACGCTCATCTGCGGATGCTTGCGCTCACCGGAGCGAAAGGCCTGCAGCTGGCGCGCCAGGTACAGCTCGCCGTTGCCGGCCAGGTTCGGTGCATCGGCGACCGTGGCGATGCCATCGATGCCGTGGCACGCGGCGCACATCTTGGCCTTGGTCTTGGCAGCGGTCAGATCGGCCGCCAGCGCCGGAAGGCAGGCGCTGCCCACCAGCAATGCCAGCACCAGGGATAGCCACCGCTTGAAATCCATCGACATGCAGAAATCCTCGAATGACGCCGGCTACCGCGAACGGCAGCCCGGCGCAGCGGCACAGCGGCTCACTTGCCCTGGAAGGAGATGCGGTAGATGGCCCCAGCGGTGTCGTCGCTGACCAGCAGCGAGCCGTCCTTGAGCTGCGCGACATCGACGATGCGGCCGTAGTACTCGCCGGTTTCCTCGTCCAGCCAGCCTTCGGCGAAGGGCACCGTCTCGCCGGACGGACCGCTGCCATCGGCCTCGAACGGCGTGAACATCACCCGTGCGCCAGCCGGCACGGTGCGGTTCCAGCTGCCGCGCTGGGCGCTGAACAGGCCGCCGCGGTACTGCTCGGGAAACTGCTTGCCAGTGTAGAAGGTCAGGCCCATGTCCGCCGCGTGGGCGGTGGTTTCCACTACCGGCGAAGTCAGGCCCTCCGGCGGAGTCTCGTCGGCATATTCGTTGGTGCGCACCTGACCACCGCCGTACCAGGGCATGCCGAACTTCATTCCTGCCTTGGGCGCATGATTGATTTCGCCCGGTGGCGTATCGTCGCCCATGCCGTCGACCTGATTGTCGGTAAACCACAGCTCCTTGCTGGTCGGGTTATAGGTGATGCCCACGGAGTTGCGCACACCGGTGGCGTAGACCTCGCGTTTGCTGCCGTCGCGCTCCATGCGCACGATGCCGCCGATGCCGTGCTCAGCGTACAGGTCGAGCTTGTCCTTGGGCGGCACGTTGTGTGGCTGGCCGAGGGAGATGGTCAGTTTGTTGTCCGGGCTGATGGCACAGACCCGCGCGCCGTGGTTGTAGCTCTCCTCGTCCTTTGGGATCAGCTCGCCGGTCGGGACCACGATATCCGCCGCCACGTCCGGCCCCTCGTAGAAGAACTCCGCCGCCGGGAACACCAGCACGCGGTTGTGCTCGGCGACGAAGAGGAAGCCGTCCGGGCTGAAGCAGGGGCCGGGCTGGGTGAAGGAAATCGCCGGAGCGAAGCGCTTCACTTCATCGGCCGTGCGGTTCTTGGTGCGGTCGGTGACCGTCCACAGATCGGTCTTGCGGGTGCCGACGAACACCACCCCGCTGGAAGGCCCAACCGCCATGTGACGGGCATCCGGGACTATGGCGTAGAGATCGATGCGAAAACCTTCGGGCAGCTTGATGCGCTTGAGGTTGTCGCGGATGGCGTCGGCGGTGGGTCCATCCTGGGGGATGGTCTTCATGTCCAGCGACTGGCCGGTGGTCTTCATCGAGCGCATGCGCTCCAGTGCTTCATCACTGGTCGGTGCCGCAATCGCAGCGGCACAGCTCATCGCGAGCAAGGCGCTCAGGGTCAGGCAGGGAATCTTCATGGCACGCACCTCAGGGCACCGCCGCGTGGGGCGGTCATCTTGTTGTTATGGCGTTCCCGGCGACGAGCTGCGCACCGGGCATGCGGCTAGCTGCCTGCTTCAGCGTAGCGGCCGCCTGGCCATTTACCACTTGAGGTGCCGTGCGGTGTGGATCAACCCTGGCGCAGCGAAAGGCCCTTGAGGAAATTGCGCAGCAGCTGATCGCCGCAGGCGCGGTAGTTGCTGTGGCCGGGCTTGCGGAACAGCGCGCCGAGTTCGGATTTCGACAGCTGCAGGTCGGCGGCATGCAGGATCGCCTGCAGGTCTTCGTCGCGCAGCTCGAAGGCCACCCGCAGTTTTTTCAGGATCTGGTTGTTGCTGACCGGCAGCTCCAGGGGCGGTGCCGGACGGCTTTCATCCTTGCCGCGCTTGAAGTAGATCAGCCCGTCGAGAAAACGCGCCATCGCTTCGTCCGGGCATTCCTGATAGCCGTCCTCGTCCTCGCGGCTGAGCCAGGCGCGAACCTCGGCCTCGTCCACCGTGCAGCCACCCAGGGCGGCAATTTCGGCCATCTGTGCATCACTGGCCTTGAGGGTGTAGCGCAGGCTGCGCAGGACGTCGTTATTGAGCATGTTCGCTCCTCACTGAGAAAAGGCCGGCAGTGTGCGCTTTCGGGCGCCCTGCGGCGAGTCCGATCAACCGTCTTCACGCTCGCCGAGGCGACGGTACAACGTGCGCCGGCCGATGCCGAGCAGGGCCGCGGCGCGGCGCTTGTTGCCGTCCACCAGCTTCAGCACATGCTCGATATAACGCAGCTCCAGCTCCTCCAGAGTCGGTAGCAGCGGGCCATCGCTGAGCTGAGCGAGCAGTTCGGCGCCGGCATTGCGCGCCTTGTCATCACGATAGTCGGCGATGCGGCTAGGCAGGTGCTCCAGCTCGATGCTGCGCCCGTGGCAGAAGGTCACCGCACGCTCGATGGCGTTCTGCAGTTCGCGCACGTTGCCCGGGAACGGATAGCGTCGCAGCTGCGCCAGTGCCGCCGGCGCGATGCCGCGCGCCGGCCGCCCGCTGCGCGCGGCAAAGTGGGCGACGAAGCCGGCGGCCAGCAGTTCGAGGTCCTCCTCGCGATCACGCAGCGGCGGCACCTGCAGGATGAAGGTTTCCAGGCGAAAGAACAGGTCCTCGCGGAAGGCCTCACGGCCGGCCTCGGTTTCCAGCGGGCGGTTGCTCGCCGCGATGATGCGCACATCAACGCTCAGCTCGCGCTCGGCACCCACCGGGCGGATCGTGCCTTCCTGCAGCACGCGCAGCAGCTTGGCCTGCAGCGGCAGCGGCATCTCGCCGATCTCGTCGAGAAACAGCGTGCCGCCGTCGGCCTGCTGGAAAAGTCCCTTGTGCGCGCGGTTGGCGCCGGTGAAGGCACCAGAGACATGGCCGAAGAATTCGCTTTCCAGCAATTCGGCCGGCAGCCCGGCGCAGTTGATCGCAAGGAATGGCTCCTTCGCACGTTCGCTTTCCGCATGCACGGCGCGGGCGACCAGCTCCTTGCCGGTGCCGCTCTCGCCGATCACCAGCACCGGCCCCTCGGCGCGGGCAAGCTGGCGGATCTGATCGAACAAGCCGCGCATAACCCGGCTACGGCCGAGCATGCCGTGGAAGCGATCATCACTGAGCAGCTGCTGGAAGCGCCGCACCTCATCGCGCAGGCGGCGCGTCTCCAGCGCGCGGGCCACCGCCAGGGCGAAGTGCTCGAGGTCCAGCGGCTTGGTGAGGAATTCGTCGGCGCCTTCCTTGAGCGCCGCTACCGCCTGCTGAATGCTGCCGAACGCGGTGATCACCAGGAATGCCGGCGCCGCCTGCATCGTCCTGACCCGTCGCAACAGCGCCATGCCATCGGCACCGGGCAGGCGCAAATCGCTGACCACCAGCGCCGGCTCCCAGCTTTCCAGCGAGCCGACCGCCTCCTCCGCACTGGCCAGCGCACGCACCTGCAGGCCGCGGTCTTCCAGCTCCTCGACCAGCAGCTGGCGCAGGCTGTCGTCGTCCTCGACCAGTAGCACTCGCTCCTGCGTCACTTCAGTCATGCTCGACCTCCTCGTCGATCAATGGCAATGCGATACGGAAGGCCGCGCCCGGCAGGCCGCCGTCGACCAGTTCGATACGTCCGCCACACTCGCTGACCACGCCATGGGCCACTGCCAGTCCCAGTCCGCTGCCTTCACCCACCGGCTTGGTGGTGAAGAACGGCTCGAACAGCGCGGCTCGGTTCGACTCGGCAATGCCGGGACCGTCGTCCTCGACCTGCAACATCAGCTCGGCATCATCGCGCCACCAGCGCAGGCGCACCAATCCGCCAGGGCTGGCCTGGGCGGCATTGCGTAGCAGATTGGTCAGCGCCTGCTCGAAACGCGGCGGGTCGACCCGGCAGTACAGGGTTTGTGCCGGTGCCTGCAGCTCCAGGCGAACCTGCAGCGCGGCCAGCTCATCGGCCACCGCCGCGGCTGCCGAATGCGCCAGCACCTCGGCGGGAACCTTGCGCGGGGGCGAACCGGCGGCACGACCGAAATCCAGCAGCTGACGGACGATGGCACTGAGTCGCGCCACCTGCTGGCGAATCTGCAACAGCGCGCGGCGATGGGTTTCGCCCAGCTCGTCGTCGCGCAATACGCGCTGCGCCTTGCCATCGATCACGCTGAGCGGGCTGCCCAGCTCGTGCGCCACCCCGGCCGCCAGCCGCCCCACTGCCGCCAGTTGCTGACTCTGGCGCAGGCGTGCCTGCAACTGCTCTTCGCGGGCCTGCTGCTCGGCCACCTGGCGCTCGGCGGCGGAAATGCTGTCGAGCATCTGATTCAACGCGCCGGACAGCACGCCGATTTCCTGCGGCCCGCTACGCGGTGCACGATGCTCGCGCTCGCCGGCCGCGACGCGCTCCATGCTGCGCGCCAGCTGCTGCAGATGCTTGCCCACCGCGGAGCGATGGCCGAGCAGGATCACTACCAGCGCCACCCCGGCGAGCAAGCCACCCAAGCCCGCGGCGATCAGGCGCAGGCGGCGGATGTCCTGCTCGAAATCGCCCCAGCGCCGGGTCACCTGCAGCAGGCCATTGATCTGCCCGCCACTTTCCTCCAGCGGAACGAAGTAGGAATAAACCGGGCGGCCATTGATGCGCTGATAGGTGCCGGTCAGCTCGCCGCCGGCGGTGAGCTGCTGGATCGCCGACTCGTCCTGATCCGGCTCCACCGCACCGGCATAGGCCGCGAGCTTGCCGTCACGGTCGTAGACATAGGCGCCATACACGCGCCCGACGCCAAGCACCGATTCCAGCACCTGCTGCAGGGTGCGCTCGTGGTTCTTCTCCAGGCTGGCACTGAGCGGCAGGCGCACCGCCCGCGCCACCAGCTCGACCTCCGCCTGCAGGCGCCGTTCGCTGCTGCGCTCGACCGTCCAGAGCACCACCGAACTGAAGCCGAACATGATCGCCATGAGCGGCACGATGACCTTGAGCAGAAGCGCGCCACGCAGGCTCGCCGGGCGCTGCCAGATTGATACATGTGTCATACCGGCACACTACATGACCTCGCCACGAGGGGCCACCGCGCGGCGATGAAATGGACAATTAGTTATTTATCAATTGGTTATGCGATAGATGAAGACCTGGCACGGCTGCTGCACTGTTGAAGGCGTCTTTAACCGAAGCAGGAATGAACATGACCCAGCACAACGCTCGTCTCGCCTTCGCCGGAATCTTCTCGCTATTCCTCGGCCTGGCTGCCCCCCTTGCATCGGCGCAATCAGCCAACCCGGCCCCCACCGCGCAGCCGGCGGCCGGCGCACAGGCCCAGCAGTTCGGTGAGAAAAAACTGGAAAGCTTCGCCGAGTCGCTCGGCGAGATCATGGAGATCCGCGAGGAATTCACCGGCAAGCTGCAGAAGACCGAAGACGCCGACAAGGCCCGCGATCTTCAGCAGCAGGCCAACGAGAAGATGCTCGGCGTGATCGAGGAAAACGACATCAGCATCGACGAATACAACGCCATCAACGAAGCCGTGCAGACCGACCCGGAACTGCGCAATCGTGTGATCGCGATGATGCAGCAGTGATACACCACTGACGCCGCGCGGCGCTGCCTGAGGCAGCTCGCGCAGGGTAACGAGAAAGCCCCGTTTGGCTGATGCCGGCGGGGCTTCCTGCGTCTGGATGCCAGAACCCTGAAGTTGCTGGATTCAAATGGGTATCTGACGGGAATAACCGGCCGGGCGACCTCCTCAGGCCCTCATTCAGCAAGGCCTATCGCCCTTGGAGCCACTCCCACGCGGATGCACCACCGAACAGGCTAGCGTGCCGCCGACTCAACAGCCGCGGTCTACAGAGGCAAGACGCGCGCGAAAGTCGAAGTAGTGTTCGAGCACCCGCTGCGGGGCCTCGACCTGCGGGTAGTGACCGATGCCCTCCAGCAGCACGGTGTCGGGCGTCGGAATCAGCTCGCGGTAGCGCGCCACCATGTGCGCACCAGAGATCGGATCGGCCGCGCCGTCGATCACCCGCAACGGCACATTGCAGCGCTGCATGGCCGTAACCCAGCGCTCGCGTTGCCCGGCCCGCTCGGGCATGTAGCGGATCAGCCGGTGCATCACCGCCGGGCCGTCGCTCTCCGCGATCAGTCGCCAGTAATCGTCCAGCTCAGCGTCGCTCGGCTGCGTCTGCGCACCGAACACCCGGCCGAAGGTCGCCGCGAGCGTACGCCGCGAGAACAGCCTGCCCAGCAGGAAGCCGAACGGCCCGAGCAGCAGTTTCTGCACCCGTACCGGATGATGGGTTTCAGGGAACAGCCCGCCATTGAGGAACACGCAACTGGCCAGCGCGATGCGCCCTTCGCAATGCCGCGCCAGCAGCTCCTGAGCGACGCTGTCGCCATAGTCATGCGCCAGCACATGGATCGCACCGTCTATACCCAGCTCCGCCAGCAGCGCCTGCTGCAGATCGGCCTGCTCGATCAGACTGTAAGCGTGCCCGCGCGGCTTGGCCGAATAGCCGAAGCCGAGCATGTCGCAGGCAATCAGCCGATAGCGCGCCGCAAGTGGCTGCCAGACCTTGTGCCAGTCCCAGCTGGCGGTGGGAAATCCATGGATCAGCAGCAGCGGCTCGCCTTCGCCGGCCGTCCAGTAGCGGATGCGCCTGCCGCCAAAATCGAACTCGCGAGCGCTGGCGCGCCACGTATCCAGTGCTATGCCGTCGGTGCTACTCATTCGTTCTTCTTGTTTTCGTGGAGACGAAGCCAGTCTAGCGGGCTGCTACGGCATGACGACTTGCCGTGCCGGCCAGCTTGGTGGCCCGGCGAGTCAGCTGGGCGCTGCTGGGAGGAAAAAGGGGGCGAATCAATGGTTCTGCATACGCGGAAAAACGCCATTACTGCGACGGAACCAAGGTTCGCCCAGCCCCTCTCGGACGCCTGGAACAGTTACCGCCAGACCGCGCCACCAGGTCAGTTCACTGCTGCCCCGCCATGATCCGCGCCACCTCGCCTTCGGCCTGCAGGTGCTCGAAGGCGGCCTGGGTACGCAGCACGGTGTCGTCGTCGGTCTGGCGGCTGTAGGCCATGTAGAGCTGCGTCGAGGTGTGCGGGCTGAAGACCTTCTCGACCGAGGCCGGGTCGACGCCGGCCTCGGCGCACAGGGCGAGCATGTCGTGCTCGGGCATCGGCACCAGGTCGACCTGGCCGTTGACCAGGCGTTTGAAGTTGTCGCTGTTGTGCGCACTCACCACGATCTTGCTGAAGCCGTTGGCCTGCAGGTACTGGTGCCGGACGTCGTCGCGCATGACGCCGATCCGGTAGGCCTTGGCCGCCTCCAGGTCCGGCACCCGGATATCGCCCCGCCCGCTGAGTTTGTAGAAGTGGTAGTCGATGCGCATGATCTCGCCGACCCAGCGGAACAGCGCTTCGCGTTCGGAGGTGCGTGCGATCAGGTAGATCAGTACGCCGGGCTCGCGCAGCGCCATGTCATACGCCCGCGCCCACGGGTAGAGGCTGACCTGGTAGTCGTTGAGGCCGGCGCGCTGCAGGGTGGCCTCGACGACCCGGCTCGCCGTGCCGGCTACCTTGCCGTTCTCCAGGTAGCTGTAGGCGGTGTCTTCGGTCACCACGCGCAGCGGACCGGCGTTGGCCGTGGTGGTGCCGAGCAACGCAAGGAAGAAAGCGGTCCAGGCAAACGGATGCATCATGCAGTCCTCATGCGATCAGGCGGAAATGCAGTTGCGCCCGTGGGTCGTGGCCCGGTAGAGGGCCTCGTCCGCGCGGTGCAGCAGTTGGTCGAATTGGTCCATGGTGTCCGGATCGAGCACGGCCAGGCCGATGCTGAAGGTCACGTAGGGTGAAACGGCGGAAGCCTCGTGGGGCAACTCGCGCTCGGCCAGGCGTTGCTGCAGGCGCACCGCCGCCCGCCGCGCGGCCTCGGCATCGACGCCGGGCAGCAGCACGACGAATTCCTCGCCGCCAAGCCGCGCGACCACCTCGCCAGCGCGGGCGAACACGGACTGCAACGTGTCGGCGACCATTCGCAGGCACTGGTCGCCTTGGGCGTGGCCGTAGTGGTCGTTGTAGCGCTTGAAGAAATCCACGTCGCACATCAGCACCGCCAACGGCTGGTCCTGACGCAGCGCACGGCGGAATTCGACTTCCTTGATCTCGTCGAACTGCCGCCGATTGGCCAGTCCGGTAAGCGGATCGCTGCGCGACAGCTCTTCCAGTTGCACATTGGCGGCGCGCAGTTCGGCAGTGCGCTCTTCAACCAGCTCGGCAAGGCGGTCCCGGTGCGCGGCCAGGGCCAGCTCATCCTGGTGCTGGCGCTCGAGATAGGCCGAGAGTTTCGCCTGCAGGATGTTGACGCCGCCTTCCAGCAGGCTCAGCTCGTCGTGCCGCTTCGGCGAACGATCAAGGCGCAGGCTGCGATCGAGATTGTCCGGCGTCAGCCGCGTCAGGTGACGGGCAATGCGCCGCACATGCAGGGTGACCGTGCGGTTGAACATCCACATGATCAGCCCGGCCAGCAACAGCGACTGGATGACCTGGGTTATGACGATGTCGTAGACCTCGGCAAGCATGCGCTCCCAGAGCAGTTCTTCATTGCCTTCGAGCACCAGCTCGCCCACCGTCTCACTGGCGCCGGCGTAGGGTTAGTAGCTCAACTGATGCTGCAGGCGCGGCGCGCGGTGCTCGGCCGGCTGCTCACCCCGTTGCCGCTGAACCAGTTCCGGCTCGCGGCCGGCGCGGATGATCCGCAGCTCGACGCGGCCGATGGGCGCGGCCTGCACCACGCTGTCGAGCTGCGAATGCAGGGAATCACTGTCCATTTCCCAGATCGCCTTGGACAGGGTGCTGCGGAACACCTGATCGATCAGCGCCAACTCGGCGTTCATCTCCGCCAGGTTGTTCTGCCAGGCGGTCCAGGTCCGAAGCCCGACGGTGGCGAGGGTGAACAGCAGGCAGAAACCGAGGGTGGCCAGCACCAGCCGGCGGCCGAGCGAACCCACCGGCCGCGGCACCGGCTCGCTGATCGTGCTGGTTGAGTCGTCGTTCATTTCAGCCATTTCGCGACAATCGCGTCGTAGCGCCCATCGGCCCGCACGCGAGCCAGCACCTGGCGGAAGCGCTCGACGACCTCATCCGGAGTGTCGCGACTGAACGCCATGCACAGGCCATCCGCACCGCCAAGGTCGTCCAGGCTCAGCTGCGGCACCGCCGCCTCGTTCGGATCACCACTGGCCTGACGCACCAGGTAATGGGCATTGAGTTCGTTGGATATCCACAGATCCACCCGCCCCGCCTTGAGCTTCTGGTAGTTGTGCTCGTACTTGTTGCTCGACTGCAGGTTGCGGCCGACGGCGAAGCCCTTGTCGATCAGATACTGCTCGCCGACATCCGCCTTGACCGTGGCGATCTGGTATTGCCGGGCATCGTCCAGGGTTTTCAGGTCGAACTCGGTGCCGGGCAGCGAGAACAGGAACCAGCGGGTCGGCGCGATCACCCCGACCCACTTGAACAACGGTTCGCGCTGCGGTGTGCGGGCGATGGAATAGATCAGCACGTTCTCGTTGTTCAAGGCGATGTCATAGGCACGGGCCCAGGGCATCGAACGGATGCGCACGTCCTCGCCAGCCTCCTCCAGTACCGCCTTCACCACCTCGGTGCCCATGCCGGTCAGTTCGCCATCGACGGTCATGTTGTAGGGCGGCAGCTCTTCGGTGACCGCGGTGATTGCGTGGGCATAGGTGAGCGCGCTATAGGCCCCAGACACCAGCAGGACAAGGGCGACGCTCAGATCGCGGAGCCAGGACGAACGCATGCAGTGTCCTCGGAGGGATCAATGAACCCCAGGCCGGCATCGGGGGCAGGCCACTAGAATCAATCAGATACCCCGTTTCTCGGCGCCAGCCCATCACACTTGAGCAGATGGGCGTGCCCGTCCACAGCTCTCCGACGTATGGCGAGCCCGGTGGGGGCGGGAATGTGGGGGAGGAGGCGCCGCTCACATGGCGTAGATCGCCGGGCCAGCTTGTCAGCCGTCAGCCGTCAGCCGGGCTATATCACGCGTTACACGGCACGCCCGCGGTTCCCGCCTAGGGCCGCTGTCGCTTGTGCTCGAACGCCTCTACGCAGGCAGGCAAGTCATAGAAGCGAGGCGCACCGCCGGCCCGGCTGCCGTTTTCACCGGCGGTCTTGCGCCGGCATTCGGTCTCGGCGCGACTGTTGCGGGTCGTTCTCATGCAGTCCTGAAACGCCGCTTCGCGCAGCGGCGCCAGCTTCGCCTCCCGGGCCGATTCGCAACGCTGGTCGAGCTCGGCCTGGTGCCTGTCGAACGCCTCCCTGTCCTTCTGGAAACCGGCCTGCGCCTGTGTCGCCAACACAGCCAGCAGCACCGTAGCCAACAATCCCTGTTTCATCGAATCGCTCCTTTGAATACCGGTGGCGAGCATGGCGCGGCGGTGCGGCTTAACAAGCAGCCGCGAGATGTGGCTGCGGGCAAAAGTCTTACGGCGCACCTTCCGAGCATTCAAACCCGCGCCCGCACCTGCCGCGGGCTGATGCCGAACTGGCGTTTGAACGCCGTGGCGAAGTTGGCAGGACTGTTGTAGCCGGCGCGCCAGGCGGCCTCGTTGACGCTGGCACCTTCACGCTCCAATGCCTCCCGCGCCAGTTGCAGCCGGCGGGCACGCTGGTACTCGAACACGGTCATGCCCTTGAACAGGCGAAACTGCCGCTGCAGCGTGGTGGCATTGACGCCCACCTCCCGGGCGATACGCTCCAGCGTCCAGTCGTCGGCCTCACCGCTGTCGAGGAGCGCGAGGAGGCGTTGCAGACGGCGGTACTCCTGCGGGCGCAGGCCCTGTTCCGCCGACGCCGAGCCATCACCCAGGCTGATCAGTGCCTCGCAGGCGATGTCCAGTGCGCGGCTTTCCAGGTACAGGCCCTGAAGCAGCGGGTCATAGCCGGGCGGGTTGAGCATCTGCTCGGCCAGGGTCAGCAGCCGCGCCGAGGGCTTCCAGATGCGCGGCGTCAGATGACTGTCCATGAAGCGGCGGATCGCGCCATCACTCGAGTCGACGCCCTCCCCGCGCCCTTCGAACCAGTCCGGCGTCAGGCTCACCACCATCTTGCGGATATGACTGCCGCGGCGCGCCTGGCGGCGGAACAGCACCGGTTCATTCATCGAAACCGCCACGCCCTCGGGGGCACGCTGCGACGCCGGCTGGCCGAGCGTCAGCGACAGGTCGCCATAACTGACCCGGCTCTGGCCCTGCAGAAAGAGCACGAACGACACCCGCGGGCCAACCACGTTTTCGGTGACGAAATCCTGCAGCTCTTCGCAATCGGACCAGTGCAGCGACAGGCCATCCCGCAGCTGCGCCCACTTCACCCGGCCGTAGAGCAGGCGGTCGTCATCCTCGTTGGGCAGGCGCAGCCCCGGCCTGCTCATGGCCGGCAACTCATCGCCACGAATGATGTGATCGGCTTGATTCATGCGGCGCTGCGCCTCGAACTGACGGGATTGCAAAGCAAATGTTCGGCCCCGCAAAGGTTCGCGAAGCGGCTGGGTGGCAGACTACGCGCCGACATCTTTTGATGCAAATCATTATCATTAAGTAGCGCGAACGTTTGCCAACACGTCGCCGCCGCTGCGACAGGAGCCGCCCATGGACAGAATTCTCCGCACCTCAAGCCTCAGGCCATTGCTGCTCGCCGGCCTGCTCGCCCCGTTTCCGTTGAGCGCCCTGGCGCAGAGTGTCGCCGCTCAGGCCGAACCGGTGCAGCTGGAGAGCATCACCGTCGAAGGCAACCGCCTGTACGACATGCCGTCTTCGGAGCAAAGCGGCGGCTACACCGTGCCGGCCGCCACCGTCGGCACCAAGACGCCGGCCGAACTGCGCGACATTCCGCAGTCGATCAGCGTGTACACCAGCGATTACATCCGCGACCGCCAGTTCGTGAACCTGGATGACCTGGCCAAGTACTCAACCGGCCTGCGCACCCTGAGCAACGACAGCGGGCGCTCGTCGATCTATGCGCGCGGCTACGAGTACGACGAATTCAACATCGATGGCCTGCCCGCGCCGATGGCCAGCATCAACGGTACGCTGCCGTCGCTGTCGCCGTTCGATCGGGTCGAGGTCATGCGCGGGCCGTCCGGGCTGTTCAACAGCACCAGCGAGATGGGCGGCATCGTCAACATGGTGCGCAAGCGCCCGACTCGCGGGTTCCAGGGCAGCCTGACCGGACGCTACGGCAGCTGGGACACCAATTACCTGGAAGCCGACCTGTCCGGCCCGCTCGACGAGCAGGGGCGCGTGCGCGGCCGTACGGTGATCTCCCGCGCCGACACCAACGGCGAGGTCGACTACAACGCCAACACCAGCGAGAGCTTCTACGGCGCGCTGGACATCGACTTGTCCGACGCCACCGTCATGTCCTTCGGGCTGATTCACCAGACCAAGAACATCCTTCCGCACAACGGCTATCCGGCCGCCATCGACGGCAGCCTGGAAGACTTCAGTCGCTCGACCTACCTGGGCGCCGACTGGGGGGATTTCGACAGCCGCGGCACCGACGTCGTCGCCGAGCTGACCCATCGCTTCGACAATGGCGGCTACGGTCGCGTGGCGGTGCGCGGCTCCAGGCGCGCGACCGATTACCTCTATGCCTTCACCGCGCGCAACGTCAACAGCGGCGCGACCAGTCTGGCCTACACCGCGCGCGATCTGGAGCAGGACACCCTCGCCGTCGATGCCAACTACAGCCAGCCGTTCGAGCTGCTCGGGCAGGTCAGCGAGTTCGTCATCGGCAGCGATTTCAAACGCTACGAGACCGAGTATGCGGACGCCCGCGGCAATCTCGGCGCCATCGACGTCGCCAGCTACCAGCCGGGCGACACCAGCAAGCCGAACGTCACCTTCGGTACGCCGACCGAAACCGACGAGCGCGAAGCCGGCCTCTACGCCAAGCTGACCTTCCGCCCGATCCAGCGCCTGGCGCTGATCGGCGGCGCGCGGGTCAGCAGCTTCGAAGGCGAGAACAGCAGCGCCACGCAGGATGTGCGCGAATCCGGCTATGTCACGCCCTACGGCGGCCTGGTGCTCGATCTGGATGACCAGCACTCCCTCTACGCCAGCTACTCGCAGGTCTTCAAGCCGCAGAGCGAGGCCGGTGCCGACGGCCGCATCATCGACCCGCGCGAAGGCGAACAGTACGAGGTCGGCATCAAGGGCAGCTATTTCGGCGGCGACCTGAACGCGCGCATCACCGCCTTCCAGCTCACCGACGAGAACCGCGCGGCCGGCGCCATTGATGACAGCGGCGCGCCGATCAGCGTCTACGAGGCCACCGGCAAGACCCGCATCCGCGGTGGCGAACTGGAAGTCAGCGGCTACCTGACCCCCGACTGGGAGGTGCTGGCCGGCTACACCTACATGAAGACCGAGAACCTGGCCGGTGACGACAACGCGCTCTTCGCGCTGATGCCCCAGCACCAGGCCTCGCTGTGGACCAAGTACACCCTGCCCGGCGGTGCCCTGCGCGGCCTGGGGATCGGTGGTGGCGTGACCGCGATGAGCGACTACTACATCGAACGCGCCGGCAGCCCGCGCCTCAGCGCACCGGGATATGCAGTGGTGGATGCCAAGCTGTCCTACCCGATCACCGACAAGCTGACCGGCACCTTCGACGTGAACAACCTGCTCGACCGCAAATACGTTTCGCGAGTTGGCAGCGTCGGCACCTTCAACTTCTACGGCCCGTCGCGCAGTTTCACGGTGGGCGCCCGCTACGAGTTCTGATCCACCTGGCCGCCGGCGCCCGTATGCGTCGGCGGCTGACTTCCGGAGATCACCATGCCCCAGTTTCACGCCCAGGTGGCGACACCCCGCGCGTCGCGCAACATGATGCGGCTGTGCAAGCACTTCGCGCACAAGGCCGAAGTCCAGCTGGACGAACGTCAGGCGCAGGTCGAATTCGCCTTCGGCCAGTGCCGGATGCTCGCCGATGACGAGCGACTGCTGATCGACTGCCAGGCCGAGGCCGGCGAGGCGGAAAAGCGCCCGCGCTTCGTTATCGACGACCACCTCCATCGCTTCTCGGGCGAGGAAGCACTGAAGGTGAACTGGCTGGACGGGCCGCTACCGCCAAGCCACAGGCAGGCCGAGCCATGAAAGGTGCCCTGCTCGCCCTGCTGGCCGGCCTGGGGCTTGCCGCCGTACAGGCACACGCCGGGGAAGAAGCCGGCTGGCAGCCAGTTCAGCTGCCGCACAGCAGCCAGCGTGACCTGCATTCGCAACGCACTGGCAAGGACTACCGCATCTTCGTCTCGGAGCCGCGACACGCGCCACCGCCGGGTGGCTATCCGGTGCTCTATGTGCTGGATGGCAACGCCCTGTTTCCGGGGCTGGCGATCCAGGCCCAGGCCCTGGAGGATCGGCCTGACCCTAATCTTCGCGATTCGGTACTGGTCGTCGGCATCGGCTACCCCGGCGAGGCCCTGTACGACTTCAAGGCGCGTGCCGAGGATTACACGCCCAAAGCCGACGATCGCCAGCGCCTGCCGCGCCGCGAACCGCCGCCATCGGGCGGTGCCGATGACTTTCTGGCCTTTATCGAGGACGAACTCAAACCGCTGATCGCCAAGCGCTACCCGGTAGACGCCCGACGGCAGACCCTGTTTGGCCATTCCTACGGCGGCCTGTTCACCCTCTACACACTGTTCACCAAGCCGCAGGCATTTCAGGGCTATGTGGCCGCCAGTCCGTCGATCTGGTGGTACCAGGGCTATGTTGAACGCACGCTCGAAGCGTTCGAACGGCAGCTCGCGGACCAGCCTGTCGCCGCGCGCCTGCTGGTCACCGCTGGCGATGCCGAAGAGCCCGCGGCGGATGCCGCCATGGACGACCCGCGCCAGCGCCATATGGCCGAGCGGCGCATGGTCGGCAATGCCCGGGATCTGATCGACCGGCTGCAGCGGCTGTCCGGGCGCGGCCTGCACAGCGAATTTCAGCTGTTCCCAGGAGCCAACCACGGCACCAACGCCGCACACAGCTCGGTCGTGGCGCTGGCGTTGGCGGCCGCGATCGGACGCCAGCCATCCCGCGATCAGGACGACTGAGGATGACGAAAGCGACGAGAACCGACCGGTCAGCCGGCCAGGGCAAGTGCAGGCAAATGCCCGGTGCTAGAGTCGGCGCTGCCTTTTCCATCACTGGAGACACCATGCGTCCTCTTTTCAATGCCCTGCTGCTGGCCCTGCCACTCTCGCTCTCGTCACTGGCCCTTGCCGCCGAATCGCCTGCCGGCCGCTGGCAGACCATCGACGACGAAACCGGCAAGCCCAAGTCCATCGTCGAAATCCAGCAGGCCGCTGACGGCACGCTGAGCGGCGAGGTCGCCGAAATCCTGAAATCGGATCACGGACCGAACCCGGTCTGCAGCGAATGCGACGGCGAGCGCAAGGATCAGCCCATCACCGGCATGACCATTCTCTGGGACCTCAAGCCGGACGGCGAACAGGCCTGGAGCGACGGCACCATCCTCGACCCGGCCAAGGGCAAGACCTACCGCGCCAAGGCCAAGCTGGTCGAAGGCGGCGACAAGCTGGAAGTCCGCGGCTACATCGGCATCGAGGCGCTGGGCCGTACGCAGACCTGGATTCGCCAGTAACCTCGCTCGGCATCCGAGAGCCGGGCCGGCTCCCGGATTGCACGGTGGCGCCAGGCCAGGGTCGAACCCTGCATGCACTCACTTGCCCTGCGCCTCCTGCACCCATCGAGCCCCCGCCCTCGCTGCGCACTCTGCCTGGCGATGCTCTTTCTTCTCTGCCCCCTGGCAGTCGCCGATACCCGGCTGACCGCCGTGCTCGAGCAGGCCGAGCGCCTGGAGCAGCTGCAAACCCTGATCATCGCCCAGCGTGGCGAGATCCTTGCCGAGCGCGGTTACCACGGCCATCGCACGACCACGCCGAGCAACATCAAATCCGCGTCCAAATCGGTGATTTCTGCACTGGTCGGCATCGCCATCGACAAGGGCGTCATCGAGAGCGTCGAGCAGCCCATTGCGGAGCTTCTGCCAGCCGACCTGCCCGGCAAGCCCGATCCACGTCTGCAGCAGGTGACGGTTGGCAACCTGCTGAGCATGCAGGCCGGGCTCGGATCGACCTCCGGGCGCAACTACGGCGCCTGGGTGGCGAGTCGCAACTGGGTTCGTGCGGCACTGGCACGACCGTTCGAGGCCGACCCGGGCACGGCGATGATCTATTCGACGGGCTCCAGCCATCTGCTCTCGGCAATCCTTACGCGCCGCACCGGCAAATCCACATTGCAGCTGGCGCGACAGTGGCTGGCGCCACTCGACGGCTTCACCATCAGCGCCTGGACGCGCGACCCGCAGGGCATCTACCTGGGCGGCAACGAGATGGCGATGACGCCACGCTCGCTGCTGGCCTTCGGCGAGCTCTACCGCCGCGCTGGGCTCACGGCCTCGGGCGAACGGCTGCTCTCGCAGGACTGGATAGAAGCGTCCTGGACACCCCGCACCCGCTCGCGCTACACCGGGCACGGCTACGGCTATGGCTGGTTCATCACCGAGCTAAGCGGAGAAGCGGTGCGCTATGGCTGGGGTTATGGCGGACAGATGGTCTACGTGGTGCCGGGCCTCGAGATGACGGTGGTGATGACCTCCAACACCCAGCAGCCCTCCAGCGGTGCCATGGGGCATCGCGACGCGCTGCACCGGCTGCTTGGTGAGATCATCGGCGCGCTGCACGAGCCGTCCTCTGCAGCGGGCACGCGTCCCTAGCCCTGCACCAGCCGCAGCAACGCGGCGCGGTCCAGGCAGCGATAGCGAAACGAGGGCCGGCCGATCTGCCCGTAGTGAAAGGATTCTTCCAGCAGCTGTGCATCGCTCAGATGCTTGAGGTACTTGCGCACCGACACGCGCGACATGCCGGTGGCGGGCAGCAGGGTTTCGCTGGTGAAGCTGTCCTCGTCCAGCGCCAGGATCGCCTGCGCCACCTGCGCCAGCGATGCCGGTGTCAGCCCCTTGGGCAGGTCGCCGGGGCGGCGCAGGTCGGTGGCGGGCGCTTGGCTGAACAGCCGGTCGATATCGCCCTGGCCGAGCTGATCCGGCAGGCGGGACAGCGCCTCGCGGGCACGGCGGCAGGCCTCGACCGCATCGCGGAAGCGCTCGAAACTGAACGGTTTGACCAGATAATCCCGCGCGCCGAGGCGTTGCGCCGCGCGCACGGTCTCGATCTCCGAAGCGGCGGTGATCAGCACGGCATCGGTGTTGCGGTCCTGCGCACGCAGATGGCGCAGCACCTCCAGCCCGGAGCGATTGCGCAGGTAGACGTCGAGCAGCAGCAGGTCCACCGCCTCGCGCTCCAGCAACTCGAGCGCGGCCGGCACGCTCTCGCACTGGCCGACCAGCTCGACGCCCTCGAGCCGGGCCAGGTAATCGACGTTCAGGCGCATGACCATCGGGTCGTCCTCGACGATCAGCACGCGCATGGCTGCTTTCATGATTCGACGTCTCCCGCGGCGCTCCGATAGGGCAGTTCAACCTCGAACAGGCTGCCACGACCGGCCTCGGAATACACCGCCAGGCTACCGCCCCAGGCCTCGACCTGCTCCTGCACCGCGGCCAGGCCGATGCCACGCCGCTCGCCCTTGGTGGATACGCCGCGCTGGAAGATCTGCTCGCGCACTGCGGCTTCGATTCCGCCACCGCTGTCCTGCACGTGCAGCGAGAGCAGCGCTTCGTCGTAGTCCAGCGTCAGGTTGACCCGTCGCTCGTCCTCTTCGGCCACCGCTTCGAAGGCGTTCTCCAGCAGGTTGCCGAGGATGGTCACCAGGCCATGGATCTGCTCGGGCACGGCGGCCGGCACCGGGTGTTCGACATCCACCTGAAAGAGGATGCCGCGCTCGCGGGCCTCGCTCTGCTTGCCGAGTAGAAAGCCCGCCAGCACCGGCTCACCGATCCCCTCGACCAGGGACGTCGCCGGCGCCAGCTGGTGATCGGCAAGGTCGCGCAGATAGGCGCGCAGGGCATCCAGATCACCCATCTGTGCCAGGCCGAGCAGCACGTGCAGCTTGTTCTTGAATTCGTGGGTCGCCGCCCGCAACGCTTCGGCATAGCGGCTGACACCGGTCAGCTGCTCGGCCAGCGCGTTGACTTCGCTCTTGTCGCGGAAGGTCGCGATGGCACCGATCACCCGGCCCTGATGACGGATCGGCGCACGATTGGCGAGGATCGCCCGCCCGTTGAGGCTGAACTCACGATCCCGCTGCTCCGTCGCGCTGGCCAGCACCTCGGGCAGGCCACTGTTGGGCAGGTATTCGGCGATCGGCCGGCCCAGCGGTGGTTTGCCGAGGCCGGTGCTGGCCAGCAGGCGCTCGGCGGCGGGGTTGACCAGGGTGATGCGCGCCTGGTCGTCAACCGCCAGAACGCCTTCGCGCACCGAGGCCAGCATCGCCTGACGCTCCTCCACCAGCCAGGTGATCTCGTAGGGTTCCAGCCCCAGCAGCACGCGCTTGATATAGCGTGCCAGCAGGTGCGCACCGAGAGCGGTGACCAGCATCAACGCCAGTACACCGAGCACCACGCCGCGCTGATGAGCCTTGAGCAGTTCGCCGAGCGAAGCCAGGGTGACCCCCACCGAGACGGCACCGAGCACCGCTCCCTCGTCGTTCAGCACCGGAGCGAAACCGCGAATACTGCGCCCCAGGCTGCCATCGGCACGCGAGGCATAGGTCTCGCCGGCCAGCGCCGGGCCTTCGTCGTCACCGCGAAAGGCCTGGCCGATGCGGGCAGGCTCCGGGTGCGTCAGGCGCAGGGCACGCGGGTTCATCACCACGATGAAGTCCACGCCCAGGCGCTGGCGCAGGCCATCGATGTCCCGTTGCAGCGGATTATCGGAACTGAATTCGGCATCCGGGTTGGCCAGCGCTCGCTGCACATCGGCGCGCGCGGCCACGCTCTGCGCCAGGTTGGTCACCCGCGAAGCCTGCCCCTCTTCGAGGGTGTCCTGCAGCTGCACGTTGAACAGCCAGAGGGCGAGCGCCAGCGCCAGCACCACCATGACGGCGACCAGCAGCGAGATCAGCGTATTCAGGCGCAAGCGCACAGCCATCACTCCAGTGCATGAGCGGACGCTCGACGCGCCGCGCTAGAGGGCCGGATCGAGCCAGCCCTGTGCTCCAGGGTCAAGCTCGGCTCCACTTTTTTTAGTTTCGTAATGGTTTTTTAACTTCGCCAAACATTGGCCGCGAAGCATCTCTGCTTAAGGTAGCCGCGGCGTGGTTGTCCGACCGCGCATTCGCAAACATCACCCGTACGTGCGCCGCCTGGCCGCCACGTTCGAAGGAGTACAACAATGAATCGGACCACGCTGAGCGCTGCCGTGCCTGAAGGCAGCCCGAACATTCCCCTGCTGTCCCAACGCATCTTCAACCTGCCGTTGCCTCTGTTCGCCATCGCCTTGCTCGTCATGGCCGCCGCCATCGCTACCGACACGCTGCCCAGCGGCATGATCGGCGCGCTGCTGGTGATGATGCTGCTCGGCGAGCTGCTTGGCTTCGCCGGTGACCGACTACCGATCATCAAGACCTACCTCGGCGGCGGCGCGATCCTGGCGCTGTTCGGCGCCGCGGCGATGGTCTATTTCGGCTGGCTGCCGGCAGCCGTGGCCGATGACGTCGCCAGCTTCATGAAGGGCGGCGGCTTTCTAGACTTCTATATCGCCGCGCTGATCACCGGCAGCATCCTCGGCATGGACGCCAAGGTGCTGGTCAAGGTCGGCTCGCGCTACGCGTTGCCGCTGCTCTGCTCGGTGCTGTTCGCCGCGCTGTTCGCCATGGCCGTGGGCGCGCTGCTGGGTTTCTCGCCGCAGGATGCGGTGGTGGTCATCGCCATGCCAATCATGGGCGGCGGCATGGGCGCCGGCGCGGTACCGATGAGCCAGATCTACGAGCAGCTGCTCGGCCAGCCGGCCAGCTACTACATCTCGATCCTGGTACCGGCCCTGGCGCTGGGCAACGTCTTCGCGATCATCATCGCCGGGCTGCTCAATGGCCTCGGCAACCGCTATCCATCGCTGACCGGCAACGGCCAGATGATGCCCGGCGTGGACGTCAACGAGAAGGAAGGGGCTATCACCCTGCCGGCGCTGGGCGTCGGTCTGGTCGCGGCGCTGAGCTTCTTCGTCGCCGGGCAGATTCTCGGCGAGTTCGTGCCGCTGCATCCCTATGCCCTGATGATCGTGCTGGTGGCGCTGCTCAAGGTGACCAATCTGGTGCCCGAGTCGATCAACGACGCCGCCTCCCAGTGGTTCCGCTTCGTCGCGCGCAACTGGACCTTCGCCCTGCTGTTCGGCATCGGCGTGGCCTTCACCGACCTCGGTCAGGTGATCGACGCCATCTCGCTGACCTATGTGCTGATCGTTTTCGCCGTGGTCGCCGGTGCGGCATTCGGCGCGGGCCTGGTAGGCAAGCTGGTAGGCTTCTACCCGATCGAATCGGCGATCACCGCCGGGCTGTGCATGGCCAACATGGGCGGCACCGGTGATGTCGCGGTATTGTCCGCCGCGCGTCGCATGTCGCTGATGCCCTTCGCACAGATATCCTCGCGCCTGGGCGGCGCGCTGATCCTGCTGATCTCCAGCGTGGTGGTGCCGCTGTTCTTTACCTGATCGACGGTGATCCTGGAATGAAAAAGCCCCGGCCTTGCGGTCGGGGCTTTTTTGTTCGGCGAACGGGCTGCGTCAACCGCGGAAGTAGTTGACCCGCCGATTCAGCTCCTCGGCCAGCATGGTCAGGTCCTGGCTGGAGGACGCCACCTGATTCGATGCAGCGGAACTGGCGACAGTCGAGTCGTGGATGCGCGTGACGCTCTGGTTGACCTCTTCCGCCACCGCGCTCTGCTCCTCGGAAGCCGTCGCGATCTGCGCGTTCATCTCGTTGATCGAGCCCACTTCCTGACGAATCTTGGTCAGCGCATTTTCCGCCTGCAGCGTCTGCTCGACAGTCTGCTGCGCCAGCAGCTTGCTCGACTGCATCACCTCCACCGCCCTGCCAGCGCCAGCCTGCAGCGAGGCGATCATCTCGCTGATCTCGCTGGACGACAGCTGCGTGCGGTTGGCCAGCGAGCGCACCTCGTCGGCCACCACCGCGAAACCACGACCATGCTCGCCGGCACGGGCCGCCTCGATGGCGGCGTTGAGCGCGAGCAGGTTGGTCTGCTCGGCGATAGCGGTGATGACCTGCAGGATCTTCTCGATGTCGCCGCTTTGCGCCGAGACCTGATTGACGGTTTCGGTCGCGCTCTCCAGCACCTTGGCCAGGTTATGGATGGAGATGGCCGTCTCGCCGACGATCCGCGTACCGGTCTCGACCTGCTCGTCGGCGCTCTTCGCCGCAGCCGCGGCACGGGCGGCGAAGCTCGCGACCTCGTTCACCGTCGTGGCCATCTGGTTGATCGCCGTGGCGACCTGCTCAGCCTCGGCCGACTGGTGCTGGATCTGCTGATTGCTGTTCGCCGATGAGGTACGCAATTCACCCGAGGCGACGCCGACGCCATCGGCGGCCGCGCGCACCTCGGCGATGATCGAGGTCAGCCGGCTGGCCATCTTCGCCGTCGCACCCATGACGCTGTCTGGGTATGGCGTGACGATCAGCTGACCCAGATCGCCATTGGCCAGGTTGCCGATCACGCGCGCCACCTCGTCGGGCTCGGCACCGAGGGTCGAACGCAGCTTGCGAATGATCACCACGGCGATGGCCACACCCAGCAGGACCGCCACACCGGTCACCGCGACGATAAGCGCAAGGAAGCCGCTGGCGGTCTCGCGGACCACGGTCACGTCCTGATTGATGCTCGATTCCTGGTGATCGATGAACGCGTTGATCAGCCGCAGCCATTCGCTATAGGCCCCGGCGACGTTTTCCAGGAGGAATTCGTAGGCGCGCCCCGAGCCCTCGCTGAAGCGCAGTTCGACCACCTGCTGGGTCAGCGCGTTGTCTTCGCCTCGATGGTCTCGATCTGCAGCATCAGCTGCTTTTCCACGGCATCGGCGGAGGGCTGCGCAAGCATCGCCTTCATCGGCTGCGCCGAATCGGTGTACAGCTGCGCTAGCCGCTCGATCTCCGCCACCTGCTCACGGGCGAACGCCGGATCGGCCGCACTGACGGCGTCCCGCACGGCAATCGCACGATCGTGCACGCTGCCGCGGAAGTTGATCGCATAGCGTTGCTTCAGGCCGGCCTGCGAGCTGATCTGGCTCATGCTGCGGTCGATGACGTCGACTTTGAGCGCACTGACCACGGCGACCGCCACCATCAGCGCCAGGATCACCAGAAACCCCAGGCCCAGGCGCATGGATACCGACATCTGCTTGTTCATCGAACACTCCTCTAGCCAGACTGCGAGGCAGCCATTCAGTCAGTCGTTGATGCTCCGAGCGATACTCAGAGCGGGGCAAAACTTGTACAACATAATGTCACCGTGACACTACTTGTACAAGTTTTATCGACGAACTGCCGGCCGAAAGCGGCGGAATAAGAGCGCTCCAGTGTTCGCAGTGAAATATCGCAGGCTCAAATACGCTGCTTGCAGAGGTCTTGTACAATTTTTCTGAAATCGCCCACCGGCCAGTGTGACAACTGTCCCGATCACCACACCGGAGCACCGGTCCCGGCAATCGCCAGACAGCAAAAAGGCGCCCGAAGGCGCCTTTCTGTTGTCTCGCAACGGTGTCAGACCTTGCTGCGCTCGAAGCGCTTGCGGTCGTTCTCGTTGAGGTACTTCTTGCGCAGGCGGATCGACTTCGGCGTCACTTCCACCAGCTCGTCGTCGGCGATGAATTCCAGCGCCTGCTCGAGGGTGAACTTGATCGGCGGCACCAGGGCGATGACTTCGTCCTTGCCGGAAGCACGCATGTTGTCGAGCTTCTTGCCCTTGGTGGGGTTGAGCACCAGGTCGTTGTCACGGCTGTTGATGCCGCACAGCTGGCCTTCGTAGATCTCGTCGCCCGGCGCCAGGAACAGCTTGCCGCGCGCCTGCAGGGTTTCCAGCGAGTAGGTCAGCGCGGTACCGGTGGCCATCGAGACCAGCACGCCGTTCTGGCGGTTGGTTACTTCGCCGGCCTTGATCGCGCCGTAGTGGCTGAAGGTCGAGGTCAGGATGCCCGAGCCCGAAGTCAGGGTCAGGAAGTTGTTACGGAAGCCGATCAGGCCGCGCGCCGGGATGGTGTATTCCAGGCGGACACGGCCCTTGCCATCCGGAACCATGTTGCTCAGGTCGCCCTTGCGCAGACCCATCTGCTCCATTACCGGACCCTGATGCTGCTCTTCGATGTCGATGGTGACGTTCTCGTACGGCTCCTGCTTGTCGCCGGCCTCGTTCTCGATGATCACCACTTCCGGACGGCCAACGGCCAACTCGAAGCCTTCACGACGCATGGTTTCGATCAGTACCGACAGGTGCAGCTCGCCACGGCCGGAAACCTTGAACTTCTCAGGGCTGTCGCCCGGCTCGACGCGCAGGGCGACGTTGTGCAGCAGTTCCTTCTCCAGACGGTCCTTGATGTTGCGGCTGGTGACGAACTTGCCTTCCTTGCCGGCGAACGGCGAGTCGTTGACCTGGAAGGTCATGCTCACGGTCGGCTGGTCGACGGTCAGCGGCGGCAGGGCCTCGACGGCGTTCTGGTCGCACAGGGTGTCGGAGATGTACAGCTCGTCCATGCCGGATACGCAGACGATNNACCGGGCTGTTGGCCTTGATGGTGCCGCGAGCGATGCGGCCGATGCCGATCACGCCGAGGAAGCTGTTGTAGTCCAGCTGCGAGATCTGCATCTGGAAAGGACCGTCGAGGTCTACTTTCGGCGACGGAACGTGGTCGATGATGGCCTGGAACAGGGCATCCATGTTGTCGTCCATCTTCTCGTGGTCCATACCGGCAATGCCGTTCAGGGCACTGGCGTAGACAATCGGGAAGTCCAGCTGCTCGTCGGTGGCGCCGAGGTTGTCGAACAGGTCGAAGATCTGGTCGATGACCCAGTCAGGACGCGCGCCCGGACGGTCGATCTTGTTCACCACGACGATCGGACGCAGGCCGGCCTTGAAGGCCTTCTGGGTCACGAAGCGGGTCTGCGGCATGGGGCCGTCCTGGGCGTCGACCACCAGCAGCACGGAGTCGACCATGCTCATCACGCGCTCGACTTCACCGCCGAAGTCGGCGTGGCCGGGGGTGTCGACGATGTTGATGTTGTAGCCGTTCCACTTCAGCGCGGTGTTCTTGGCCAGGATGGTGATGCCACGTTCCTTTTCCTGGTCGTTGGAGTCCATCACGCGCTCGTTTTCCAGCTCCTTGCGGTCCAGGGTGCCGGACAGACGCAGCAGCTTGTCGACGAGGGTGGTCTTGCCATGGTCGACGTGGGCGATGATGGCGATGTTGCGTAGATTCTCGATCACTGATTCTTTTCTCTGTAGATAGCTTCGAGCTGAGGCTGGAAGCTGGAAGTAGTCCGGACGAAGACAGTCTGTCCGAGGGTTGTACGGCCTGGCCTTGCGATCAGGGCCGGTCGGGAGGGCGGTGGCGGATGCTGCCGCCAAGCAGCCCCGGCTGTTTCACCGATGAGTCAGGCCGGACGATAGACGCGTACATTGACATGCCCCTCGCTCAGCAGATGGTGAGCATGCAGGCGGCTCATGACACCTTTGTCGCAGTACAGCAGGTACTGGCGGTTTTCATCCAGCTCCTTGAATCGGTTGTTCAGTGCATAGAACGGTAGCGTCTGAACTTCGATGCCCGGCAGCTCGAGCGGTTCGTCCTCGGTGCTGTCGGGGTGACGAATGTCGAGGATGACCTGGCCAGCGCTCGGCTCGACGACTTCTTCCACCTGCAAATCCTGGCCCAGCTCGTCGATCACGCGGTCGATGGCGACCTGGCGGGCATTCGCCAGCGCACGTTCCAGGATAGCCATGTCGAACTGCTTTTCTTCGTGCTCTATACGATAGCGCTTGGCCTTGGTGGTCGGGTTCACCGAGATCACGCCGCAGTACTCGGGCATGTTCTTGGCAAACTCGGCGGTGCCGATCTCGAAGGCGGTGTCGATGATGTCCTGCTTGTGGCTGGCGATCAGTGGGCGCAGCACCAGCATGTCGGTGGCCGAGTCGATTACCGAGAGGTTCGGCAGGGTCTGGCTGGAGACCTGCGAGATCGCCTCGCCGGTAACCAGCGCGTCGATGTGCAGGCGCTCGGCGATCTGCGTCGAGACGCGCAGCATCATGCGCTTGAGGACGACACCCATCTGGCTGTTGTCGACCTTCTGCAGGATTTCGCCGACCACTTCCTCGAACGGCACGCTGATGAACAGCACACGGTGCGAGCTGCCGTACTTCTTCCACAGATAATGAGCGACTTCCATCACGCCCAGCTCGTGGGCACGCCCGCCGAGATTGAAGAAGCAGAAATGCGTCATCAGCCCGCGGCGCATCATCTGATAGGCGGCGACGGTGGAATCGAAACCACCGGACATCAATACCAGCGTCTGCTCCAGAGCGCCCAGCGGGTAGCCGCCGATGCCGTCATGCTGCTCGTGCACGACGAACAGGCGCTGGTCGCGGATCTCCATGCGCACTTCGACTTCCGGTGTTTTCAGCGAAATACCGGCGGCGCCGCACTGCTGGCGCAGCTGGCTGCCAACGTGGCGCTCGACGTCCATGGAGCTGAACGGATGCTTGCCGGCACGCTTGCAGCGCACGGCGAAGATCTTGCCCGGCAGGCGCTCGGCGTAGTGCGCCTTGCATCTGGCGACGATGTCGTCGAGATCGCCCAGCGGGTACTCGTGCACTTCCAGGCAATGGGCGATGCCGGGCGTGCAGCGCAGGCGCTCGATCATCTCGCGCAGCAGCTTCGGCTCGCTGCGCACGGTTTCCACCTCGA
Organism: Pseudomonas sp.; assembly: GCA_003488145.1. Lineage (GTDB taxonomy): Bacteria > Pseudomonadota > Gammaproteobacteria > Pseudomonadales > Pseudomonadaceae > Stutzerimonas. The sequence continues at coordinate 10,548 of DNMQ01000008.1, read as the reverse complement.
TGTTGTCCCACACGCCCTCGACCCGCAGGTCGGGATCGAGCTCGCGCAGCACGGTGCGGATGTTCTTCGCCAATTGGCGAATGAAGCCCTTGCGCACCGGCGGGCTCTTGATGGTGATTTCGGGGAAAACCTTGACGATCAGCTTCATGGAAACAGCGCGGCGCCGATGTGGCAGGAAAAGAGGGGCGCGGAGTATAGCGGAAACTGCTCAACATTTAACCGCTTTCTTCAAACGCACCAAAAGAATGCACATTACCGGCGAGCCGCACCAATACCGCGCATCAATCCAGTGCAGCAGCTACGCTTTGAGACGCGCAAACGCTGCCGCAGCGCTGCCAGCGGCCTGCAGTCCCAAGAAAGAGCACTGGCATGCAATTTGCTCTCTTGTGAGGCAGGTCGCCTTGGCGGAACATCGTCGCCCGGCTTCACCCTGATTCGGAAGCTCACTGTCACGCTTCCACCACTTGGAGAACACCATGTCGAAGTCGCTTCAACTGATCAAAGATTACGATGTGAAGTGGATTGATCTGCGCTTCACCGATACCAAAGGCAAGCAGCACCACGTCACCGTTCCGGCTCGTGATGCCCAGGATGAAGACTTCTTCGAGCACGGCAAGATGTTCGACGGTTCCTCCATCCATGGCTGGAAAGGCATCGAAGCCTCCGACATGATCCTGATGCCGGTCGACGAAACCGCCGTGCTGGATCCGTTCACCGAAGAGCCGACCCTGATCCTGGTCTGCGACATCGTCGAGCCGAGCACCATGCAGGGCTACGACCGCGATCCGCGCTCCATCGCCAAGCGCGCCGAAGAGTTCCTCAAAGGCACCGGCATCGGTGACACCGTATTCGTCGGCCCGGAGCCGGAGTTCTTCATCTTTGACCAGGTCAAGTTCAAGTCGGACATCTCCGGCTCGATGTTCAAGATCTACTCCGAGCAGGGCTCCTGGATGACCGACCAGGATGTCGAAGGCGGCAACAAGGGCCACCGCCCGGCCGTCAAGGGCGGCTACTTCCCGGTTCCGCCGTGCGATCACGACCACGAAATCCGTACCGCCATGTGCAACGCCATGGAAGAAATGGGCCTGGTCGTCGAGGTTCACCACCACGAAGTGGCGACTGCCGGCCAGAACGAGATCGGCGTGAAGTTCAACACCCTGGTTGCCAAGGCTGATGAAGTTCAGACCCTGAAGTACTGCGTACACAACGTCGCCGACGCCTATGGCAAGACCGCGACCTTCATGCCGAAGCCGCTGTATGGCGACAACGGTTCGGGTATGCACGTACACATGTCCATCTCCAAGGATGGCAAGAACACCTTCGCTGGCGAAGGCTATGCCGGCCTGTCCGAGACCGCCCTGTACTTCATCGGCGGCATCATCAAGCACGGCAAGGCGCTGAACGGCTTCACCAACCCGTCGACCAACTCCTACAAGCGTCTGGTGCCGGGCTTCGAAGCACCGGTCATGCTGGCCTACTCGGCCCGCAACCGTTCCGCCTCGATCCGTATTCCGTACGTTTCCAGCCCGAAAGCCCGTCGTATCGAAGCGCGCTTCCCGGACCCGGCTGCCAACCCGTACCTGTGCTTCGCTGCACTGCTGATGGCTGGCCTGGACGGCATCCAGAACAAGATCCACCCTGGCGATGCCGCCGACAAGAACCTGTACGACCTGCCGCCAGAAGAAGGCAAGTTGATCCCGCAGGTGTGCGGCAGCCTGAAGGAAGCCCTGGAAGAGCTGGACAAGGGCCGCGCCTTCCTGACCAAGGGCGGCGTGTTCTCCGACGAGTTCATCGATGCCTACATCGAGCTGAAGTCCGAGGAAGAGATCAAGGTGCGCACCTTCGTGCACCCGCTGGAATACGACCTGTACTACAGCGTCTGATCCAGCTCGCGTGACAGGAAGGCCACCCTCGGGTGGCCTTCTTCGTTTCTGCAGTCCGGCGGCGTTTCGTGCAGCTTGTCACGCCTCGCAAATCCCACCGATCGCACTTGCCTGCAACTCGGCGCAGTGCAAGGCTTCGGCAGTCCAACTCCGCGGAGCCTCCCATGCGTAGCGCACTGTTCAGCCTGCTGTTCATTCTCAGCCTTCCGGCCTTCGCCGAGATCTACAAGTACACCGATGCACAAGGCAATACGGTGTTCACTAATCAGCCACCGGAGGGTGTCCAGGCCGATACCGTCGACCTGCCGCCAGCCAATACGGTAAATATCCGCACGCCCGAACCGCCGCCACCGCTGCCGGACAGCCAGCAGACGCAGTCGGCCCCTTACCAGACACTGATGCTGAGCGGGATTCCCGATGAAGAAGCCCTGCGCGCCAACAACGGCACCTTCGTCGTCAGCGCGCTGCTGGAGCCGCCGCTACGGCCCGGCCACAGCTTGCGCTTCGTGCTGGACGGCATTCCCCAGGCTGCCGCCAGTGCCGCAACCTCGCTGCAACTGAACAATGTCGAGCGTGGCGAGCATCGCCTGCACGTCGAGGTGCTGAGCGGCGAGAAGGTCATCCAGCGCAGCCAGCCGGAGCTGTTCACCGTGCAACGGGTGAATACCTCCAGCCCGGCATTGCGTCCGAAGCCTCCGAGGCCTGCTCCTTGATCATCCTGCGGCAGACCCTGGCCGTCGCACTGCTGGCGGCCGCCCTGCCCTGCCTCGCCGGCGTCTACTCCTATGTCGACGCCGAGGGCAATCGGGTCTTCACCGATCGCCCGGCCGGCGAGGCGGCCGAAGAAGTACACCTCAAGCCGTCCAACAGCATGCCTGCGCCGCCGATGCCGGCCGCACGCCTTACGGAGCCGGCAGCACCGAAAGCCGCGAGCATCATCTATCAGTTGCACATCCTCAGCCCGACGGCGGACGAAGCGATCCGCAACAACGCCGGCAATGTCAGCGTCACCGTGCAGGCCGAACCGACGCTGCACCCCGGCCACGCCTATCAGGTACTGCTCGATGACCAGCCGTTCGGCGCACCCGGCGAACAGACTTCCTTCGCCTTGAGTAACGTCGATCGTGGCACCCATCAGCTGGCGGTGGCTGTCGTGGATGAACAGGAGCGCGTGCTGCAACGCACCGCGAATCAACCCTTTCACCTGATCCGCACCTCGCTGGCCCAGCGGCGCATGGTCAATCCTTGCCAGAAGGCCGATTACGGCGTTCGCCCGGAATGCCCGCTAAAGGACATGCCGGTGGAAAAACGCGACATTCCCTTCGTGCCCTTTCTATGATCATGGGGTGCACCTGTTTGGTGCGCCCATCAGGTGAGCGGATCGCTCGTCACCAATTTGGGTCACCGGACAGCCCGTAGGGCTGCAGCATCACGCCGATCCGCGCCGCAATGGCGCGCTTGGTTTGGTTCTTGCATTTCCTGCCTGAACTTCCGGACGCAGACCAGCCATGATCAACGAAGCCTTGCAACGCCTGCTGATCGAGAATCTGACTACCGCGACGCTGTTGCTCAACTCGCGCCTGCGCCTGGAGTACATGAACCCGGCTGCCGAAATGCTACTGGCCGTCAGCGGCCAACGCAGCCACGGACAGTTCATCAGCGAGCTGTTCACCGAGTCGCCGGAAGCCCTGGCGGCCCTGCGCCAGGCGGTTGAAGAAGCCCATCCGTTCACCAAGCGCGAAGCCACCCTGACCTCCGCCACCGGCCAGACACTGACCGTGGACTATGCGGTGACCCCGGTACTGACCCGGCAGGAAACCATGCTGCTGCTGGAAGTGCTGCCGCGCGACCGCCTGCTGCGCATCACCAAGGAAGAGGCCCAGCTGTCCAAGCAGGAAACCACCAAGATGCTGGTGCGCGGCCTGGCCCACGAGATCAAGAATCCGCTGGGCGGCATTCGCGGTGCGGCACAACTGCTGGCCCGCGAGCTGCCCGAAGAACACCTGAAGGACTACACCGAAGTCATCATCGAGGAGGCCGACCGCCTGCGTAATCTGGTCGACCGCATGCTTGGCTCTAACAAGCTGCCGTCGCTGTCGATGACCAACATTCACGAAGTGCTCGAACACGTCGCCAGCCTGATCGAAGCGGAATGCCAGGGAAGCATCATTTTGGTGCGCGATTACGATCCAAGCATTCCCGAAGTCCTGATGGACCGCGAACAGATGATCCAGGCCGTGCTCAATATCATGCGCAACGCCATGCAGGCACTGGCCGGGCAGAACGAGCTGGGCCTCGGCCGTCTCACCCTGCGCACCCGCACACTGCGGCAGTTCACCATCGGCCATATTCGTCATCGCCTGGTGACACGCATCGAGATCATCGACAACGGCCCGGGGATTCCCGCCGAACTGCAGAACACGCTCTTCTACCCGATGGTCAGCGGCCGCCCGGACGGAACCGGCCTGGGCCTTGCCATCACCCAGAACATCATCAGTCAGCACCAGGGTCTGATCGAATGCGAGAGCCATCCTGGCCACACCGTGTTCTCGATCTTCCTACCGCTGGAACAAGGAGCCACATCAGCATGAGCCGAAGCGAAAACGTCTGGATCGTCGACGACGACCGCTCCATCCGCTGGGTCCTGGAAAAGGCCCTGCAACAGGAAGGCATGGCCACGCAGAGCTTCGACAGCGCCGACGGTGTGCTGGCCCGCCTCGCCCGCCAGCAGCCGGATGTGATCATCTCCGACATCCGCATGCCCGGCCTCAGCGGTCTGGACATGCTCTCGCAGATCCGCGAGCAGTACCCGCGCCTGCCGGTGATCATCATGACCGCGCATTCGGATCTGGACAGCGCGGTGGCCTCCTACCAGGGCGGCGCCTTCGAATACCTGCCCAAGCCGTTCGACGTCGACGACGCCGTCTCGCTGGTGAAGCGCGCCAATCAGCACGCCCAGGAGCAGCAGAACCAGCAGGAACCGGCCAACCGCCACCACACTCCTGAGATCATCGGCGAGGCGCCAGCGATGCAGGAGGTGTTCCGCGCTATCGGCCGGCTCAGCCATTCCAACATCACCGTACTGATCAACGGCGAGTCCGGCACCGGCAAGGAGCTGGTGGCCCATGCCCTGCACCGCCACAGCCCGCGTTCGGCGTCGCCATTCATCGCGCTGAACATGGCGGCGATCCCCAAGGACCTGATGGAGTCGGAGCTGTTCGGCCACGAGAAAGGCGCCTTCACCGGTGCGGCCAATCAGCGCCGCGGCCGCTTCGAGCAGGCCGACGGTGGCACCCTGTTCCTCGACGAGATCGGCGACATGCCGGCCGATACGCAGACCCGCCTGCTGCGCGTGCTGGCCGATGGCGAATTCTACCGGGTCGGCGGCCACACGCCGGTGCGGGTCGACGTGCGCATCATCGCCGCGACCCACCAGGACCTGGAAACCCTGGTGCAGGCGGGCAAGTTCCGCGAGGACCTTTTCCACCGTCTGAACGTCATCCGCATCCACATTCCACGCCTATCCGATCGTCGAGAGGACATCCCGGCACTCGCCGAGCACTTCCTCGCCAGCGCCGCGCAGGAGCTCTCGGTGGAAACCAAGGTGCTCAAGCCGGAAACCAAGGAATACCTGCAGCACCTGCCCTGGCCGGGCAACGTGCGCCAGCTGGAGAACACCTGCCGCTGGATCACAGTGATGGCATCCGGCCGTGAAGTGCATGTCGACGACCTGCCACCGGAGCTGCTCAACCAGCAGGCCGAGGCGCAGCCGGCGCACAACTGGGAACAGGCGCTGCGCAACTGGTCCGACCAGGCCCTGGCGCGCGGCCAGAGCAACCTGCTCGACGAGGCGGTGCCGGCCTTCGAACGCATCATGATCGAGACCGCGCTCAAGCACACCGCCGGTCGCCGGCGCGACGCCGCGCTGCTACTCGGCTGGGGTCGCAACACCCTGACGCGCAAGATCAAGGAGCTGGGCATGCGCGTCGATGGCAGCGATGACGATGACGGCGACGACAGCTGAGCGCTGCTGGCACCGCATCGAGCGTAACGATGAACCCCGCACTTGGCGGGGTTCATCTTTTTTAGCACCCTGCCAAGGGCGTCACCTGGATCATGGCTGCTTGTCGGCCGCCACCTGCACGGCGATACGCCAGCCACCATCGTGGCGTTCGCCGTGCCATTGCCCCTGCAGTCGCCGCGCCGCCACCAGATGCAGCAACAGGCCTTTCCCGGTCTGCTGCACGCGCCAGGCCACTGGCATGCCGTCGATCTGCAGCTGTCCGGATTGCGGCTCGCCTTCGGCCTGGAACAGCAGGGCGAACGCCCCTTCTAGGTGCTCGTCATATACCTCGGGTTCGCGGTCGAACTGCAACGAAAGGCCTTGCGGCTGCACTTCCACCAATGCCAGTTGCACCGGCCCGGGCGCGGTGAGCCGGCCGATCATCATCCCCACCAGCAGCCCGATCAGCACCAGCGAACCGAAAAAGGTCCGGCGTATGCGGCGCATCGGGTCCTGCGCCCCGGTAGAATGCCGCCGGTCTTCAACCTCGGTGCTGCGCATGTTTCACGTGATCCTGTTCCAACCGGAAATTCCGCCCAATACCGGCAACATTATCAGGCTCTGCGCCAATACCGGCTGCCACCTGCACCTGATCGAGCCGCTGGGTTACGAGCTGGACGACAAGCGCCTGCGCCGCGCCGGCCTCGACTACCACGAGTACGCCACGCTGGAGCGCCACGCCGACCTGCCGAGCTGCCTCGCGCGGATCGGCATCGACGCCGCAAACGCGGACGGCCCGCGGCTGTTCGCATTCACCACCAAGGGCTCGCAGCCGTTTCACGAGGTGCACTACCGACGCGGCGACGCCTTGCTGTTCGGCCCGGAGAGCCGCGGCCTGCCGCCGGAGATCCGCGACGCACTGCCCAACGAGCAACGCCTGCGCCTGCCGATGCGCCCCGACAGCCGCAGCCTGAACCTGTCGAACACCGTGGCCGTCGCGGTGTACGAGGCCTGGCGCCAGCACGGCTTCGCCATGGAGTGAGCGGTACAACCTTGTGACAAAGGGTCCTGAACGATCCGCCGTGGTCCCCGTCGTAAACAGACAAGCTCCCTTGGCAGCAGGAGAAACGACGTGTCCCAGACCAAGTTCAGGCCCTACCACGCGCCCGCGGGCGGCTGGGGGTCAGCCTACTCCGTCGCCAACATCCTGCTGCGTGAGCGCGTCTCGCCGGCTGGTATCGGTCTGCTGCTCAAGCAGAACAAACCTATCGACGGTTTCGCCTGTGTCAGTTGCGCCTGGGCCAAGCCGCATCCGTCACGACCACTGTCGTTCTGCGAGAACGGCGCCAAGGCGACTGCGTGGGAAACCACGTCGCTGCGCTGCGGCCCGGAATTCTTTGCCAGGCACAGCGTTAGCGAGCTGCTCAACTGGAGCGACTACGATCTCGAGCAGCAGGGCCGGCTGACCCAACCGCTGCGCTACGACGCTGCCAGCGATCACTATCAGCCGGTCAGCTGGGATGAAGCCTTCGCCGAGATCGGTGCCGAGCTCAAGGCCATGGCCGATCCCGACCAGGTGGTGTTCTACATGTCCGGCCGCGCGGCGCTGGAAACGGCCTACATGTATGGCCTGCTGGCGCGGATGTACGGCACCAACAACCTGCCGGACAGCTCCAACATGTGCCACGAGAGCACCTCGGTGGCGCTGCCGGAGAGCATCGGCGTGCCGGTGGCGACCGTCACCCTGAACGATTTCGAGCACACCGACGGGCTGTTCTTCTTCGGCCACAACACCGGCACCTCCAGCCCGCGGATGCTGCATCAGCTACAGGAAGCCCGTGAGCGCGGCGCGCAGATTGTCACCTTCAACCCGCTGCGCGAGCGCGGGCTGGAGCGCTTCGTCAATCCACAGTCACCGCGCGAAATGCTCACACCAGACAGCACGGTGATCAGCACCCAGTATCACCAGCTCGCCATCGGCGGCGACATGGCCGCCATCGCCGGCATGTGCAAGGCGCTGCTCGAAATGGACGACCAGGCCGTCGCCGAGGGTCGCAAGCGCGTGCTCGACGTGGACTTCATCGAGCAGCACACCCATGGCTTCGAGGATTTCGAACAGCGCATCCGCAGCTACAGTTGGGCGCAGCTGGAACGCCGTTCGGGGCTCAACCGCGCCGCGCTGGAAGCGGCAGCAACCGTCTATGCGCGCTGCGAACGGGTGATCGCGCCTTATGGCATGGGCCTGACCCAGCACCGCTACGGCGTGCAGACCATCCAGATGCTGGTCAACCTGCTGCTGTTGCGCGGCAACATCGGCAAGGAAGGCGCAGGCATCCTGCCGGTGCGCGGCCATTCCAACGTGCAGGGCCAGCGCACCGTCGGCATCACCGAAAAGGCGGCAAAGGTGCCGGCGGACAATCTGCGCCGGCAGTTCGGCTTCGAGCCGCCAAGCGATGACGGCGTGAACACCGTGGAGGCTTGCGAGGGCATTCTCGATGGCAGCGTCCGTGGCTTCATCGGCCTGGGTGGCAACTTCGTCCGCGCCATTCCCGACACCCTGCAGATGGAGCCGGCCTGGCGTAGGCTGCGGCTGTCGGTGCAGGTGTCGACCAAGCTCAATCGCAACCACCTGATCACCGGCGAGGTGTCCTACATCCTGCCCTGCCTGGGGCGCACCGAGATCGACCGTCAGGCCACCGGCGAGCAGCGTCACACCACCGAGGACAGCACCGGCTGCATCCGCGCCTGGCGCGGGGCTGCCGAGCCGGCCGGCGAACTGCTGCTGTCGGAGCCGGCAATCATCGCGCGGCTGGCCAAGGCCACACTGACACCCAACCCGATGCTGGACTGGGACGCCTGGGTGGCGGACTACAGCCTGATACGCGACGCCATTGCCGAGAGCTACCCGGAGATCTTCCACGACTTCAACGTGCGCATGATGGAGCCCGGCGGCTTTCATCGCCCGCTTGGCGCCAGCGAACGACGCTGGGATACCGAGTCCGGCAAAGCCAATTTCATCAACCCGCCATCGCTGGTTGCCGACCCCGACACCGAAGAAGACGGCCACGAGCAGCACGACGTGCTGCAGATGATGACGCTGCGCAGCAACGACCAGTTCAACACCACCGTCTACGGCTACGACGACCGCTTCCGCGGCATCCATGGCACCCGCGCGGTGATCCTGATGAACCGCAACGACATCGTCCGCCTCGGCCTGGCCGAAGGCGACCGCATCGAGGCGATCACCGTGGTCGACGATGGCGTGCACCGCGCGGTCAGCCCGTTGCGGGTCACGCCGTACGATATCCCCGAAGGCTGCTGCGCCGGTTATTACCCGGAATGCAATGCCCTGCTGCCGGTCTGGCACCATGCCGAACGCAGCAAGGTGCCGGCGGCCAAGTCGATTCCGGTGCGCCTGCGCAAGCTGATCGCCGCGTCGGTTGCCGGCGACGTGCCGCGCCAGCCCAGTCGCCCGCAGCGCAGCGAACAACCCGGGCCTGCCTAGCGCCTCGTGCAGAACCACGGCTGTCGACGAACCTCGCCGACAGCCGTTGAAAAGCCGGCAGCAGTCCCCCATATCAACCGCATTCGGGCATTCATCGCCCCGCAGTGTGGAGATTTTCCTTTGACCACCATCGTTTCAGTGCGCCGCAACGGCAAAGTCGTCATGGGCGGCGACGGCCAGGTTTCCCTGGGCAACACCGTCATGAAAGGCAACGCCAAGAAGGTCCGCCGCCTCTATCACGGCCAGGTTCTGGCGGGCTTCGCCGGCGCCACCGCCGACGCCTTCACCCTCTTCGAACGCTTCGAAGGGCAGCTGGAGAAACATCAGGGTCACCTGGTCCGCGCCGCCGTCGAGCTGGCCAAGGACTGGCGTACCGACCGCTCCCTGAGTCGCCTGGAAGCCATGCTGGCGGTGGCCAACAAGGACGCCTCGCTGATCATCACCGGCAACGGCGACGTGGTGCAGCCCGAAGACGACCTGATCGCCATGGGCTCCGGCGGCGGCTTCGCCCAGGCCGCGGCCAAGGCCCTGCTACTCAAGGCCGGCGCCGATATGTCGGCCCAGGAAATCGCCGAGACGGCACTGAACATCGCCGGCAGCATCTGCGTGTTCACCAACCAGAACCTGACCATAGAGGAGCTGGACAGCGCGATCTGACAGGCCGATGAAAAACCAGCTGCGTTGCCTCGCCTGGGTTTTTCAAGCCGCCTGCTTGCACCCCGTCCAGCCTTCCGGAGTAACGAAACAATGTCCATGACGCCCCGCGAGATCGTCCACGAACTCAACCGCCACATCATCGGCCAGGACGACGCCAAGCGCGCCGTGGCCATCGCCCTGCGCAACCGCTGGCGGCGCATGCAGCTGCCGGTCGAGCTGCGCCAGGAAGTCACCCCGAAGAACATCCTGATGATCGGCCCGACCGGTGTCGGCAAGACCGAGATCGCCCGCCGCCTGGCCAAGCTGGCCAATGCGCCCTTCCTCAAGGTCGAGGCGACCAAGTTCACCGAGGTCGGCTATGTCGGCCGCGACGTCGAGTCGATCATCCGCGACCTGGCCGATGCAGCCTTGAAAATGCTGCGCGAACAGGAGGTGCACAAGATGCGCCACCGCGCCGAGGACGCCGCCGAGGAACGCATTCTCGACGCCCTGCTGCCGCC
>DNMQ01000191.1:6557-11609 GCA_003488145.1 Pseudomonas sp. | reverse complement strand
CCCATGACCTTTCTCGGCCTGGCCGGCGTCGGCGACCTGATCGTCACCTGTACATCGCAGAAAAGCCGCAATTTCCAGGTGGGCTTTGCGCTCGGTGAAGGCCTCAGCCTTGATGAGGCGGTTTCCCGGCTGGGCGAGGTCGCGGAAGGCGTCAATACTATCAAGGTGCTCAAGTGCAAGGCCGAGGAGCTGCAGGTGTACATGCCACTGGTCGCGGGTCTGCATGCCGTCCTGTTCGAGGGGCGTACGCTCGATCAGATCATCGGTGTGCTGATGCGTGGCGAGCCCAAGACCGATGTGGACTTCATTTCAACCGACGGTTTCTGAGCCGAGCGTAGGGGACATTCCATGAGTCAATCGAACCAGGCAACGGACCGGGAATCGCTTATCCTGCGAGCCGTCTGGATGCTGATCTTCTTCTTCGTCTGGCAATTGGCCGAACTGGCCCTGCTAGTGGTCGTGGTGCTGCAGCTGGTAATGCGCCTGGTCAAGGGGGGGGCGGACACCAGCCTGCAGGGCTTTGGCGACAGCCTCAGCCAGTACATCGCGCAGATTGGCCGTTTCGCCACCTTCAATACCGAACGCAAGCCCTGGCCGCTTTCGGACTGGCCGACCCCGCGTCCGGCGGATGTCGAGCTGACCACCCCGACTCCGCCCGTTGCGCCGAACGAGCCGAAGGACTCCCAGCAGGGTCCGACGGCATGAAGCTGTGGCTGCTACGACACGGCGAAGCCGAGCCCCGTGCGCGCACCGATGCGGAGCGCAACCTGACCGAGGGAGGGCGCCGCGACGTGCGGCGCAGCGCCACTTTTCTTCGCGGCAAGCCGCTGCAAACGATCCTGGTCAGTCCGTTTCATCGTGCCCAGCAGACTGCGGACGAGGTGCGCAAGGCGCTGAGCTTCGGCGGTCAATGTGAAACCGTGGACTGGCTGACGCCGGAGGCGGATCTTGGCGAAGCATTGCGCCAGCTCGATCTGCGCGGCGAAAGCGATCTGCTACTGGTCACCCACCAGCCCTTCGTCGGCAATCTTGCCGGCTGGCTGATGAACGGCAACTATGCGGAGCCTGTGCCGATGGCGACCGCGTCCCTGGCGGAGCTGGAGGGTGAGGCAATAGCCGGAGGGCTGATGCGGCTGGTGTCCTTGCGTCACGTTAGTTAGGGTTGACCGGTCCGCCAGGCTGTTTTGCTCACGGCGGCACATCAATCAAAGAACAACAATAGACGTCAGGAGTATGCGCCTTGAGTATCTGGCACCGTCAGCCCAACCTGGAAGAGCTTCACAGTACCCGCAAGAACACCATCACCGAATTGCTGGACATCCGCTTCGAGACCTTCGATGACTCGTCCATCACCGCCAGCATGCCGGTCGATGCACGCACCCACCAGCCTTACGGCCTGCTACATGGCGGTGCCTCTGTAGTGCTGGCTGAAACCCTCGGTTCGATGGCCAGCTATCACTGCATCGACAGCAGCAAGTTCTATTGCGTTGGCCTCGAAGTGAACGCCAACCATCTGCGCGGTTTGCGCAGCGGGCGCGTGACCGGCGTATGCCGGCCGGTGCACCTGGGACGCTCGACCCATGTCTGGGATATTCGTCTCAGCGGCGAGGACGGCAAGCCAAGCTGCATTTCACGTTTGACCGTCGCGATCGTGCCCCTGGAAAAAGGCGCTCCCGCGGGCTGACAGCAAACCTGGAGCATTGCGGCCTGCTGATTGGCCTGAATGCCCTTCATTCGGCAGGGCTATGGCGATTGCTGCCTGCCGAGGCCTGCCAGACAATGAGGCTTCAGTCTGTCCGGCAACGCCTTCCATGTCGCAACGCATCTTCTTCGCCCACGCCAATGGCTTTCCCTCGGCCACCTATCGCAAGCTGTTCGACGCCCTGGCGCCGGAATACCGGGTCACGCACATGGACCGCCATGGGCACGACCCGCGCTTTCCGGTCGACGATAACTGGAACAACCTGCTCGACGAGTTGTTCGAGCAGCTCGATCGATTGCACGAGCCGGTGTGGGGGGTAGGGCATTCGTTCGGTGGCATGCTGCATTACCGCGCCGCGCTGCTGCGCCCGGACCTGTACCACGGGGTCGTCATGCTGGATTCGCCGATACCGACCTGGTTCGACCAGACGGTGATCTGGGCGGCCAAGCGCCTCGGTTTCATCGACCGGCTGACGCCGGCTGGCCGTACGCTGGGACGGCGCGAACAGTTCGCCAGTGTCGAAGAGGCACGCGCCTATTTCGCCGGCAAAGCCCTGTTCAGCAGCTTTGATCCGGAATGCCTCGAAGCCTATCTCGAGCATGGTCTGGAGCCTGTGGGGCAGGGGGTGCGCCTGCGTTTCGATCCGCGGACCGAAATCAGCATCTATCGCAGCGTGCCTCATCTCACTCCCGGTTGGCCGCCGGCCTTGAAGATTCCGCTGGCGATGATTCGCGGGCGCGATAGTCGTGTCGTGCTGCCGCATCATGGTTATCTGCTGCGGCTGATGTCGCGTGGCGAAGCGCACACCTTGCCAGGAGGCCACATGTTTCCGTTCGAACAGCCGCAGCAGACTGCCGAAAAGCTGCGTGAACTGCTTGGCCGCTGGGGCAGCTATACCGAGCTTTCCAAGGGGGCTGCATGAGCGTGCTGTTCGAAGAAGTCCGGATGAGCCTGCCGCATCTCGAGGTGGCGGTGCATCTTTACGGGCCCGACGATGGTAAGCCGGTGATTGCGTTGCATGGCTGGCTGGATAACGCGGCGACCTTCAGCCGGCTGGCGCCCAGGCTGAAAGGGCTGCGCATCGTGGCGCTGGATCTGCCTGGTCATGGCCATTCCGATCATCGTCCGATCGGGGCCGGATACAACATCTGGGACTACGCCCATGACGTGCTGCAGGTCGCCGAGCAGTTTGGCTGGCAGCGCTTTTCATTGCTCGGGCACTCCATGGGCGCGATCGTTTCCGTGCTGCTCGCCGGTGCGCTACCCGAGCGCGTCGAGCGGCTCGCATTGATCGACGGCGTGATTCCCTACACCGGCGAGGCTGATAGCGCGCCGCAGAAGCTTGGTTCCGCCCTCGAGGCGCTGCTCGCGCTGAACGACAAGCGCAAGCCGGTCTACGCGAGTTTCGACCAAGCTGTGGAAGCGCGGATGAAAGGTGTCGGCGCGGTCAGTCGCGAGGCGGCCGAGATGCTCGCACTGCGCGGGTTGATGCCTGTGCCCGGCGGCTACACCTGGCGCACAGATCCACGCCTGATGCTTCCCTCGGCAATGCGGCTGACCCGCGCCCATGCGTTGGCCTTCGTCAGTCGGGTCGCTTGCCCGACCAGCCTGGTGCTGGCCGAGCAGGGGTTGATGATGCAGCCTGAGCTGCTTGAGCTTGTCGAAAGCTTCCCGTTCGATATCCGCCGCCTGGTGGGTGGGCATCATTTGCATCTGGACGATGACATTGGCGCTGAGGCGGTCGCCAGGGTATTCAACAGCTTCTTGCACGACTGACGTATCCGGCGGGCTCGCAATACTCTCTCGCAAACCCTTGCTTGACTTGCTTTTGCCAACTGGCGAGGCTGGGAAGCAATGTTCCAGCAGAGCCAGCGCAATGATCGATCGCTACAGTGCCACGTTTCCCTGCGAGCACCGGCCTGCTGACGTTCTGAGCCTATCGGGTCCATGCGACGCGATACGCCGGTTGAGCTTCGGCAAGCAGTCGAAGGTGTCCCGTTGAGGAGAGTTATGCGAAGTGCATGGATAGCAGCGGCGGCGTTTTTCTCCGCCGCTGTGCTGGCGGCTGACGTTACCGGGAGCGCCGATCTGGAGCGCCTGCCTCGTTTTGCCCAGGCGCAGATCGTCGATTACCGGCAAACCCAGGTTCAGGAGCGGGTGTATCCGCAGGACTCGATACGTCGCATCAGTGGCAACCTGCGGATGGCCTCCCAGGTGGTCGTCTCTGGCGAGCTAACCGCGATCACCTATCAATTGCCCGCCACGCACACGGGTATTGAAGCCTTTACCGAGGCTCGCGGCACGCTGTTGCAACGGGGCGCCGAGTTGCTCTTTTGGTGCGAAGGGCGTGAGTGTGGTTCCAGCAGCCTGTGGGCCAACGCAATCTTCGACAAGTCGATGCTCTACGGTCCCGAGGCGCAGCAGGCCTATCTATTGGCGCGCATGCCCGGCGGTGAGGGCGAACTGATCGCGCTGTACGGGATTACCCGTGGCAACGGTAGGCCTTATCTGCATGTCGAACAACTTCTCTCCGACCGGCCTTTGACGGGTGTACTGCCGACTGCGGCGACATTACAACGACAGCTGCGCAGCACCGGCGAACTGCGTCTACCGGATCTGGCCGATGAGCCGACAGCCGAGTGGGGTGCGCTGCTGGCCAGCGTCATGCGCCTGGACAGCACAACGCGGGTGAGCCTGGCCGGCCGCAGCGCAGCGGCCTGGCGGGAGGCGCTGGTCGCCGAACGCATTCGTGGCGGCCGCCTGGAAGTGGATGAGTCGGAGCAACCCGGTTTGCTCATCAGACTATTGCGCTGATCCTGCGTAACGGCTGCAATAGCCGTCTTCGCTGGCGCGTTGCTGACAGAACGCGCCGGCTCTTTTTCAGTAGAGTAACTTCGCATGCTCAACAATGATCGCCTGCTGGTGCAGATTCTGCTCCTCGGGCTGCTGGCCGCCTGTCTCTGGGTACTGGCGCCCTTTGCTTCCGCGTTGTTCTGGGCTGCCGTTCTGGCATTCGCCAGCTGGCCGGTCATGCGCGTGCTGACCCGTTGGCTGAATGGCAATGCCACGCTCGCCGCCGGTCTGCTCACGTTCAGCTGGATGGTTCTGGTGGCGGTGCCGCTGGTTTGGCTGGGCTTCAACATCGCCGACCAGATACGCGATGCCAATGCATTGCTGCACGATCTGCAGGTTGAGGGACTACCGCCGGCGCCGGCCTGGCTGGGTGAGGTGCCGCTGATAGGCGATGCACTGCTGAATTTCTGGAGCACCGTGGACGAGCAGGGCACGGCGCTGATCGCCAGCATTCGGCCCTACATCGGCCAGGTCGCCAACTGGCTGCTGGTGCGCAG
>DNMQ01000191.1:0-6493 GCA_003488145.1 Pseudomonas sp. | reverse complement strand
CAGGCGATTCTGGCCTACATCGGTTTTCTCATCGCCGGGGTGCCGGGAGCGCTGGTGCTCGGGCTGCTGACCTTCGCCTGTAGCTTCATCATGGTGCCGCCGCTGATCTGGGCCCCAGCCGTTGCCTGGCTGGCCTGGCAGGGCGATTACGGTATGGCGATCTTCCTCGGCATCTGGGGCATGTTCATCATCAGCGGCGTGGACAACGTGCTCAAACCCTATCTGATCAGCCGAGGAGGCAATCTGCCGCTGGTGGTGGTGCTGCTCGGTGTGTTCGGCGGCATTCTCGCATTCGGTTTCATGGGGCTGTTCCTCGGCCCGACCCTGCTCGCGGTCGCCTATAGCCTGCTGGGTGACTGGCTGATCAAGGAGGTGCCGCAGATGCCACCGCACGAATCGACGCAGCTCGCGAACGAGCGGCGGGAACCTGCCGGGCGGTGAGGTGGCGTCTGCCGATCACTGCTCCTCTTCGTAGCGCACGAGGGCGTCGTGGGCGACGATGCGGCCCAGCGCTATGAGCTCCGGCGCCTTGTAGAACTCGTAGAAGCGGCAGGCCCGCTTCGGAATATTGACCAGTACATTCGGCGGATAGCCGGCGATCTTGTACTGCGCCAGCGAAGACTGCATGACATCGAAGCTCTGGTTGATCAGCTCCAGCAGCGATGCCGGGCCGGTCACGTCGATCACCGTCGAGCCCTCTGCCGAACGCGGCGCGCCGCGGCTGGTTGGCGCCGCCGGCGGCTGATCGCCGCGAGTCAGCTCGCCGGCACGGATGTCTTCGATCTGCTCGGTCAGCTCGGCTTCGTCCTTGCGCCAGAACGGGATGTGCGAGCTGATCGAGGTCATGAGCGAGTCGAAGCGACCCGGGCGCTCGATCTCCGGCAGCGGGTACTGCTTGTGATTGTTGGCGTTGAGGTTGACCGCGATGATTATGTCGCAATGCGCCGAGACCACCGGGACGATCGGCAGGGGATTGAGCAGGCCACCGTCGACCAGCATGCGGTTGCCCTGCATCACCGGCGTGAACAGGCTCGGGATGGCCGCGGAGGCGCGCATCGCCAGTTCCAGGCTGCCTTCCTGAAACCAGATCTCCTGCTGATTGGTCAGGTCGGTGGCGACCGCCGTGAAGGGAATCGGCAGATCCTCGATGCGGGTCTTGCCGACCATGTCGCGGATGCGGCCGAACACCTTTTCGCCGCGGATCGCGCCGAGACTGAAGCTCGGGTCGACCAGGCGCAGCAGATCCAGATAATCGAGGCTTTCGATCCAGCTGCGGTACTCGTCGAGCTTGCCGGCTGCATAGATGCCGCCGACGACCGCGCCCATTGAACAGCCTGCAATGCAGGCGATCTCATAGCCCCGTGCCTCCAGCTCTTCGATCACGCCGATATGCGCATAGCCCCGTGCGCCACCTGATCCCAATACCAGTGCAACTCTCTTACTCATGCGTTTCTCCCTGTGGCACTCGCGATAGCTTCGTGTCTGGCCGGCAAGCCTGCAAGGGCTGATCGGACCTCGTCACGCTCGAGCCTGTCGTTGCATGCCCGAATCCGGCGGCAACCGGCGAATCTACAGCGGCCTTTGCTACAATCGCCGCCCGTTTGTGCACGTGTCACGAGAGAGTCCGATGAGCGAACCGATCCGCCTCACCCAGTACAGTCACGGCGCCGGCTGCGGCTGCAAGATATCGCCCAAGGTGCTGGACGTGATTCTTGCCGGCAGCGGAGCGCAGAACCTCGACCCGCGTCTGTGGGTCGGTAATGCCTCGCGTGATGATGCCGCGGTGTACGGCATCGATGAAGAGCGCGGCGTGGTGTCGACCACAGACTTCTTCATGCCCATCGTCGACGATCCGTTCGATTTCGGTCGCATTGCTGCGACCAATGCCATCAGCGACATCTACGCCATGGGTGGCGATCCGCTGATGGCCATCGCCATCCTCGGCTGGCCGGTCAACGTGCTGCGGCCGGAAGTCGCCCGCGAAGTGATCGCCGGTGGCCGCGCCGTCTGCGATGCCGCAGGCATTCCCCTGGCAGGCGGCCATTCGATCGATGCGCCCGAGCCGATCTTCGGCCTGGCCGTCACCGGGCTGGTGAACAAGCGCCAGATGAAGCGCAACGACACCGCCACCGCCGGCTGCACGCTGTACCTAACCAAGCCGCTGGGTATCGGCATTCTCACCACCGCCGAAAAAAAGGCCAAGCTGCGCCCTGAAGATGTCGGGCTGGCCCGCGACTGGATGTGCACGCTGAACACTGCCGGTAGCCGTTTCGGCAAGCTCGAGGGGGTTCGTGCCATGACCGACGTCACCGGCTTCGGCCTGCTCGGCCACCTGGTGGAAATGGCCGACGGCAGCGGCCTGACTGCCGAGATCGACTACGACCGCGTACCGCGGCTACCGGGCATCGAGTACTACCTGGAGCAAGGGTGCGTGCCCGGCGGGACCCAGCGCAATTTCGACAGCTACGGTGAACGCATCGCCACGCTCGACGAACGCCACAAGCAGCTGCTCTGTGACCCGCAAACCAGTGGTGGCTTGCTGGTCGCCGTGGCGCCGGAAGGCGAAGCTGAATTCCTCGCCGTTTGCGCCGAGCTCGGCCTCGCCCTGGAGCCGATCGGCCAGCTGGTGGGCGCGCGCAGCCATGCGGTAGAGGTGCGTTGATGCGCAGCGATACCGAAGATTTTCGCGCGTTGTTCCTCAACGACACCCCGATGATGGATGCCCGTGCGCCGGTGGAATTCGACAAGGGCGCTTTTCCCGGCGTGGTCAACCTGCCGCTGATGAGCGACATCGAGCGGCAGAAGGTCGGCACCTGCTACAAGCAGCACGGCCAGAAAGCCGCCATCGAGCTGGGCCATCAGCTGGTGTCCGGCAAGACCAAGGCGGAGCGGCTTCAGGCCTGGGCCGATTTCGCCCAGGCTCATCCGAACGGCTACCTGTACTGCTTCCGTGGTGGTTTGCGTTCGAAGATCGTCCAGCAATGGCTGAAGGACGAGATGGGCATCGAGTACCCGCGGGTCGTCGGCGGCTACAAGGCGATGCGCCACTTCCTGCTGGACACCATTGATCAGGCTGTCGAGCAGTGCGGTTTCGTGCTGGTGGGCGGGATGACCGGTACCGGCAAGACCGAAGTGCTGGCGCAGCTGGAAAACAGCCTGGACCTGGAAGGCCTGGCCAATCACCGTGGCTCCAGCTTCGGCAAGCGCGCGACACCACAGCCGGCGCAGATCGATTTCGAGAATGCCCTGGCGATCCGGCTGCTGAAGATGCGTGCAGCGGGCATCGAGACGTTCGTTGTCGAGGACGAGGCGCGCCTGGTCGGGCGTTGCTCCATCCCGCTGCCGCTGTTCCAGGGCATGCAGCATTTCCCGCTGGTCTGGCTTGACGACAGCCTCGAAGGGCGCGTTGAGCGGATCCTCAAGGACTACGTGATCGACCTCTGCGCCGAATTCATCGCCGAGGAGGGTGAGAGCGGTTTCGCTGCATTCGCCGAGCGTCTGCAGCAAAGTCTGGTCAATATCAGCAAGCGACTCGGCGGCGAGCGTTACCAGCGCCTGGCATTGCTGATGGATCAAGCGCTGGCGGAACAGGCGCGTAGCGGCTCTGTCGACCTGCATCGCGCCTGGATTGAGGCGCTGCTGGGTAAGTATTACGACCCCATGTACGCCTATCAGCGCGAGAGCAAGGCCGAGCGTATCGAGTTCGCTGGCGACCAGCCGTCCGTGGTCGAGTATCTGCGGCACCGTCAGGCGCGAGCGGCGCCTTAATTCCTGAATGGCATACGAGGGATCATGCGATGAAAACCTGGCTATCTTTGCCTTTGCTGGTTCTGTTGCTGGCCGGTTGTGCTGGTAAGACGGCATATCGTGACAGCTGCGCCGCGGAGCTGAATGCGGCGTGGAGGGAGCAGAGCCTGGCAGAAGCCGAAGGCTTCGCCGGTACGGTCAGCTACTCCAAGGCCATGGCCTTGCTGACCGGCGCCAAGACGCAGCAGCAGTTCGAAGCCTTCCGCGGCTGCACGCAGAAGGCGCAGAAGGCGCGCTTCTACCTTCGCGAATCCCGCGCCGGTCGCTGAGCCGGCGTCCTCAGTTGCCGGCCCGTTCGCTAGCGCACGGGCCGGCAATTGCCTTCGAGCCTTCCGGCTCGCTTACCGCTTTTTCGCGGCCGTCATCTCACAAGTAATGTCTGCAGCTGCTTTCCATCGTCTGGAAACAGGCGCAGCGGCGTGAGCGCTGCAACGGTGCCAGGATCACAAACTCGTCACTGGGCATTTCCTTCGCTTTGCCTGGCCGCAGCTGACCAGTAGCATCAGGGCGACGAACGAAGGAGAGTCTATGCGCACCCGATTGGACGGCTGCCTGCGAGCAGTCAACGAAGTATTGCTCGGCAAGGAAGCCCAGGTTCGACTGGCCCTTGCCTGCCTCTTGGCCCGAGGTCATCTGCTGGTCGAAGACATGCCGGGCATGGGCAAGACCACCCTGAGTCATACCCTGGCCAAGGTGCTGGGACTGGAGTTCCAGCGCATCCAGTTCACCTCCGATCTGCTGCCCGGCGACATTCTCGGCACCTCGGTGTTCGACAAGGACAGCGGGCAATTCGTCTTCCACCCGGGGCCGATCTTCGCCGAGCTGGTGCTGGCCGACGAGATCAACCGCGCCACCCCGAAGAGCCAGAGCGCGCTGCTTGAAGCCATGGAGGAGGGGCAGGTCACCATCGAGGGGGCGACGCGCCCGTTACCTGACCCATTCTTCGTCATCGCCACACAGAACCCGGTCAGTTCAGGCGGCACCTTTGCATTGCCGGAATCGCAGCTTGACCGCTTTCTCATGCGCGTTTCCCTGGGCTATCCGGCCAAGGCAGCGGAAAAGGCGCTGCTGTTGGGCGAGTCGCGACGCGATCTGCTGACCCGCCTCGAACCGCTGCTGGAACACGACGAGCTACGTGCCATTCAGGACGCAGTGGGCAACGTGCGGGTCAGCGATGCACTGGTCGATTACGTGCTGCGACTGGTGGAGGCCACCCGCACGCAGCCGCAATTCGCCTGGGGACTGTCGCCGCGTGGCAGCCTGGCCCTGCTTGCGGCTGCACGTGCCTGGGCGTTTCTCGATGGTCGCGACTACGTGATCCCGGAAGACGTGCAGGCGGTGTTGCCAACCGTGGTCGGTCATCGCCTGCGCGAGCGCGCGGATGCCACCGGTCACGGCGGCGGCGCGCTGGTGCAGTGGTTGCTGCGCGAAGTGCCTGCGCTGTGACAGCGACATCCGCGCATGATGGCGGGCAACCATCGTGAGGCTGTTGCCGCGCTTTCGTGACCGCTGGCTGCTACGGCGCATCCCGCCCGCTTCCAGCGTGCGCCTGGACCAGCGGCGCATCTTCATCATGCCCACCGCGGTCGGGCTGGCGTTCCTGGTGGCGCTGCTGCTGATGCTGCTGACCGCGATCAACTACCAGAACAGTCTGGCCTACGGGCTGACTTTTCTGCTCGGGTCGTTGTATCTCGTCACCATCCTGCATACCTGGCGCAATCTTGCCGGCCTGGTCCTGCAGGCGGGTGGAACCACTGCTGCGTTCGTCGGTGAGCAGGCGCTGTTGCGGGTGCGTCTGGAAAGTCCCGGTCGCGCCTATCAGGCGGTGGCGCTCGGCTGGCCGGCCAGCGGCTTGCGCCTGGTCGATGTGCCGGCGGGCGGCGCCGTCGAAGTCGAATTGAGCCTGCCGACGCAACGCCGCGGCTGGTTGCGACCGGGGCGTGTGCGGGTCGAGAGCCGGTTTCCGCTGGGCCTGCTGGTGGCCTGGAGCTGGATCGATCTGGAGCTGGCGGCGCTGGTCTACCCGCAGCCATCGATTGCCGAGCGCCCTCCTGGCGGCAGTGCGCCGGAAACCGAGGATGAGGGCACGCTGACGCGCGGCGCCGGTGTCGACGACTATCAGGGGCTACGGGCTTGGCAGCCGGGCGATCCGCGCCGACGCCTGCACTGGAAGGCCTATTCCCGTGGCCAGGGCCTGCTGGTGAAGGATTTCGCCAGCCTGCTCGGCAACGATCCGCTGCTCGATTTCGATGCCCTGGACGGCGACACCGAGCAGCGCCTGTCGAGGCTCTGCCACTGGGTCGTCGACCTCAGCGACAAGCAGCAACCGTTCGCACTGCGCCTGCCGGGTGAGCTGGTCGGACCCGATGGCGGGCAGGCTCATCGGGATGCCTGCCTGCGTGCACTGGCGCTGCATGGCCTGAGCGAGGAGGGCGTGAAGTGAGCGCGAAGCCGGGAATTCCGCGCAACAGCCTGATCTGGCTGCTGGTGGCGCAGGTGCTGGTGATCCTGCCGCACCTCACTCATCTGCCGCTATGGATCATCGGCCTGTGGTTGGGCTGCGCCAGCTGGCGGATCCAGATATTCCGCATGCGTGCGCGTTATCCGCGCAGCTGGCTCAAGGCGCTGCTGATGATTGGCGCCGGCTTCGGCGTGTATTTCTCGCGCGGCAGCCTGGTCGGCCTGG
>DNMQ01000193.1 GCA_003488145.1 Pseudomonas sp. | reverse complement strand
AACAGCATGGCGAACCAGGCAGGGAAGCTGTACTGCGGCTCGGAGTGGTCCGGCCCGAGCTTGATGTTGCCCCATTTGGTCAGGGCGATGCCGACGATGAACACCAGAAAAAAGGCCACCGAGAGCATGTAGAACCAGCCGAAGTTGGTCGTGATGAACGCTAGCGTCGAGCTGAACACTTCACCGGCCAGTTCCGGATTGCTGATGGTTCCGATCACCAGCAGCAGTGTGACGATCACTGCTGGAATGAACACGGGGAACAGAATGATGGCCTTGGGTATTTTCTTGGCGGCGTCCATGGACGGTCAGCCTCCGTTTGCGCGGGTGATGAGCGGGATGTACGCGGCGAAACCTCCGGATTGCCCGAACGCTGCCTCTGGGGTAGACGGTCCGAAGCGCAGAATGATTCAGCGAAAAGATGGGTTGGGTGTCGATTGACCGATAGCGCCGGTGTTAGAACGCGGGCTCCAGGCCGTGGTGCCGCAGGATGGCCGCAACGCTGCCGTCGGCGATCAGCGCCTCGAGCGCGTCGTTGAAACGTTCGAATTCGGCTTCGCTGACCGCGGCGCGGGAAAGGCCGATCGCGTAGGAAACTCGTTGCAGCTCACCCGCCTCGTGAATGTCGGAATGCCCCTCATGATCGATCAGGTGCCAGGCGACGTCCTGATTGACCACGGCGACGCCCTGTTCGCCGAACCTGCCGGCCTCCAGCATGCGCAGCAGCCGCCGGTTATCCGCCTCCAGGATCAGCGTCACGTCGCCGACCTCGGCCAGATGCTGGCCGAGCACGAAGGAGGTTCCGGAGGGCCCGTACACGGCGACGCTGCGTCCGGCCAGGTCCTCGGGGCGATGGAAGACGAAGCGGCTCGCCGAACGCGCATAGACCCCATAGCGGGAGGTGACCAGCATGCGAGTGAGGTGAAACGCGCGCTCGCGATCCGGTGAGCGGATCACGGTGAAGATCCCCTGCGCTTCACCGTCCTCGGCCAGCGCCAGTGCGCGTCGCCAGGGCAGCAGCTGCACCGGACAGTCGATCCGAAGTCGCGCGCAGACGGCTGCAACGATCTCGACGAAAGGCCCGGCTGCACGGTCCTCGGTGCCGGTGGCCGTCGTGGCATAGCTGAATGGCGGGAAGTCCTCGGTGACGAAGCGCAGCTCATCGGCCTGGCAATTGCCCATGAGTGCCAGGCCGACGACTATCGCAATCCATCGAGTGGGCATGCTGCAAGCTCCAGGCGATCGGCAGAGCGGCAATACGCTCCACGCCCTTGCAGGCTAGCGTGTCGCCGCCCGCGGCGCGACCCCCGAATCAGGGTAGCCCGCGCAGCAAGCCCGGTCGCCAGGTGAGGGTAAGGCTGACCGCTATAGCGGCGGCCGCCATCAGCAAGAACCAGAGCAGTACAGCAAAGCCTGGCCCCTCCACCGTCATCAGGGCCGTGGGCGCGCCAGCGAAGGAAATCGTGGCGACGCTGCGGCGTAGCCATCGCTCGCGTGCGGGCGCAGGTGCAGCTGATCGCCAGACCTTCTGGCGATGAGATTGCTGCAGCAGCGCGAGCTGGGCGAACGCCAGGTAGCACAGGATAAAGACGCCCAACTGCGTGACTTCAGGCATTGGTAATGCGCCGGTTCAGGCGTCGTGCTGCAGCCAGCGCCAGAAGCGCCAGCAACATGAGCAACAGGTCCATGCCGGCAACTGCATGGCGCCCTTGCTGGAGGCTGTGCAGCAGATGATCGCCGGTGGTCAGCCAGTTCAGCAGCACCGCTGCCGGTGCGGCGACGCCGATGGCCAGCAATTGTCCGTGCCAGGCACCCGCGCCACGGATCAGCGCATGGACCAGGGTCGACGCCCAGATCAGAAAGAACGCCCAGCCTTCGAGGGCGGCGCGGTCTATCTCGAAGCGGCCAACGTCGGCCGGCAACGCGCGATTGGCGATGAAGAAGCCAAGCGTGGCGAGGATCAGACCGCTGCAGCTGCAAACACAGATCGCATCCAGCAGGTGCGCGCCGGTATGCCCCTGCCGCTGGTGACGGGCGCGGCGGGCGCCGGTCCAGAACAGCAGGCCGGTGGCGATCATTATCCAGCCGGACAACCCGCCCAGAAAATACAGCCAGCGCAGCGTCCAGTGTTCGAACTGAACGAAATGCAGGCCGCTGAAGAATCGCTGGATGGCGGCTACCGGCCCGGTCCGGTGATCGAGCAGGAGGGCTCCACTGTTGCCGTCGAAGGTCATGCGATCGACGTTCATGGTCACCTCGCGGGCAAAGCTACGGCGAACCTCCACGTATGCCTGGGCGTCTCCGGGGTGCCATACCCGCAGCATGTAGGGCTCATCACCCCAGGCTCCGCGTGCACGGTCGCGCATGGCGTCCAGTGAGGCCAGCGTCGCGGGCTCGGTGGATGCCTGCCGTGTGTAGTTGCCGAATGCCTCGGTGCTGAAGGCAGCCGGATTGCCCGGGTAGATTCGTTCGATGACCGTCGGAAAGTAGATGGCAAAGAAGATGATCAGACCGGATAGGCTGATCAGAAAATGAAACGGCAATGCGACGACGCCGGTCAGGTTGTGCAGATCCAGCGTGGCGCGTTGCGTGCTCTTGTGTGGCCTGAAGGTGAAGAACTCGCGAATAATCTTGCGATGGATCACCACGCCGGACACCAGCAACAGCAGCATGCCCATGCCGGCGATGCCCAGCAGCCAGTAGCCGACATTGCGCCAGCGCAGATGCAGGCTGTAGTGGAACGGAAAGAGGAACCCGGTGGCTGCCCAGCTGCCATGGTCCGGTAGCAGCTCGCCGCTGGCAGGATCGATGAAGCGGCGCGTCGATACGCCCTCGGCATTCGGGAACTCCAACTGGATGACCGGTGTGCGCTCGCTGGGCAGAGTGATGCTCCAGCGCGCCGCCGTGCCGGCCAGCCGCTGGGCATGCGGCACGACCAGGCGATCCAGGGAAAGATCGACAGGTGGTGAGCCGAGCCGCGTCGAAGGCAGCATCCAGCGGTCGATCTCGCGATCGAAGACCACCAGGCTGCCGGACCAGAAAACCGCCAGCAGCAGGCCGCCGAGCAGCACGCCGGTCCAGGTGTGCAGCCAGCTCAGCGAAGCACGAAATCCGTTCCCGGGCATCGTCAACCTGCACCAGCGATAAGCGGCCGCGCTGCCAGCGGGCCGAACTGCAGCGCCAGGTCGCTGGCGATGCCTAGCAGCAATAGCAGGCAGAGACGCCACAGCCGTGGTTCGACGAACGCCCAGAGCAGCAGGCCGAGGTAGATGACGAAACCCAGCATGCAGGCGATCAGCACCGCCTCGTGACCGGCCAGCCCGATTAGCTGCACCAACAACCGGGCGCTGGCCGAAGCCAGCGCTACGGTACAGGCGAAGCCGCCGCCGATGCCCGCAAGAACCCGCAGCGCGAGACTGGCGTAGTGGCGCCAGTCCATTTGGTGCTGTTGCCGCCCCTGTTTGGCCGCTGAGTGCATGTCTTAGAAGCTGACCTGATAGCCAAGGGTGAACGTCCGTCCACGACCATTGAAGACGCGCCCATTGCGGGTTGCGGGTGCGCCGGTGTTGGCGGCCTGCGAGTAGTAGGTCAGATAGTCCTCGTTGAACAGGTTCTCGATCCCCAGGCGGGCTTCGCCGACCGGCAGGCGATAACCGAGCGAGGCATCGACCAGGGTGTAGCCGTCGAAATCCAGGCCCGGCTGGTCAAAGCCCCGGCTGGCATAGTGGTTGGCCTGCAGCAGGCTGTGCAGCTTGTCGTTCCAGTTGGCCTGCCAGCTGATGCCGTAACGATCCGGCGAGATGTTCGCGCCATCGAGGTCGGTATCGACCTTGCCGTCGTCGTCTGTGTCGGACTGGCCGTTGACCTGGGCATACATCAGCTTCAGGCGGTGCGCCTTGTTGATCTGCCAGCCGCCGGTGAACTCGATGCCATCGATTTCGGTGCGCTCGCGGCGTACCTGGTAGACCCCGCCCACGCTGTCCAGGCGCGAGCCGAGGTCGGCATCCGACTCGTAGTAACTGATCTCTGCGTCGAACGGGCCATGGTTCAGGCGGAAGCCGATCTCGCGGTTTTCAGTAACCACCGGTTGCAGGTCGAGGAAGTTGTCGACGCTGGTGCCCGGCGTGCCGATGCCCCGCAGCACGCGACCGACATCCGGCATGCCGAATCCTTCCGAGTAGTTGGCGAACAGTTGCGCCCAGTCATTCATCTGCCAGACCAGGCCAGCGTTGTAGAGCGTTTCCTCGAACGTCGGGTTGCCGCCTTCCACATCGACGCTACCCACCGGTTTGGTCGAGGCAATGGTGCGGAAGCTGTCGACGTCGAGATCGGCGAACTCATGCCGCACACCGGCATGCAAGGTCAGCTGGTCGAGCGCGCGGATCTCGGCCTGGAGGAACGGCGCATAGTTGCGGAACACCGTTTCTGGCACCCATTCCCGATCAGTGAGAATCAGCTGCTGGCTGGTGGTGTCCTGCAGCACATCGAGCCCGCCGGTGAGCATCAGACGGTTGTCGAGCATGCCATCGCGGCTGATCGTCAGCTTGCCGCCGATCTTGTCCGACTCGTTCTGCGACTGATCGAACAGCGTTCCCGTCGGCGCGATGCTGGGGTCCTGGAAGGTGGCATTGGTGCCGCCACCGAAGCGGCCGCGGAATCGCTGGGTATAGAGCTGCAGGCCCAGCTCGTTGCCATAGAGATCGGCATGTTTGTAGGACAGGCTGGTCGCGAGTACTTCGTTCTGCGGTGCCTTGCCCTGCGGGTCGCCCTTGCGCGAGGTCGCGGGTATCTCCGCGTCGGCGTCACCCGGCACGTTGACGTACTCGTGTTCGCCTTCGACTTCGTAGCGATTGACCATCAAACCGATGTTCTGATTGTCGTCCAGCCAGTAACCGAGCTTGAGCAGCAGATCGGTGCCGGTCGAATCCATCACGTCGCCCTGGGTGTCGTCGACGCCGATCAGATCGCCGTTGGCATCGTAGAACATGCCCTGGGTCTGCCAACTGGCGGCGGCGAGGTAATCGAGGTCACCCTGGGTGCCTTCCACCCGGTAATCGAGCTTGTAGCCCAGTCCCTCGGACTCGTAGTCGCCCGGCGCGGTGAAGCTGACGCCCGCGTGCTGACGCAGCTCGCCGCTTTCAGGACGGCGGGTGACATAGTTGATGATGCCGCCGGTAGCGCCCAGGCCGTGCTCGGCACTGGCGCCATGGATGACTTCGATGCGCTCGACCATCGACAGGTCGATCACATAACCGTCGCGCTGGCTGTCCCGAAGCGGCGTGGACTGTGGCACGCCGTCGATGAGGATCAGTGCCGAGCGGCCGCGAAAGGTCTCGCCGGCGCTGCTCATCTTCTGCCGGCTTGGCGAGTACGAGGGGATCAGGTTGCTCAGGATCGCGCCATGGTCCGAGGTGATCGCCAGTTGCTGCTCGATTTGCTCGCGGCTGATCACCGTGATTTTCTGTGGCGTCTTGCCCGCTTCGCTTCTGGCCCGTGTCGCACTGATCGTGACTGCTTCGAGCTCCGTCGCTTCATCTGCCGCATTGGCCGGCAGGGACGAGAGGGAAAGGGATGCAAGAGAGATAGACAAGCACAGGCTGGTTCTGCGAAACACGTGAAAGCTCCCGGTGTTGGATTTGTTCAGGGAGCGCGAATGTAAACTAAATGTAAATTACTTTCATTAAGCTTTGGCTGTTTTCCGCCGGCTATGGCCGTTCCGCCCGTTACCCACAGGGCTGAGCCTGCGGGCCGGGCTAGCGGCTCTTGCGCATCTGCTCGCGCCATTCCCATGGCGGTTGCTGTTCGGTCTTGTGCAATGACCACAGGCCGCGCCTGAACTCGCGGGCAACCGCCTCCAGATCGAGCAGCGAGCGGTCGTCAAGGTGACCGCGATACGCCCAGGCCGTGCCAGACCTGACCATCTCCGAATTGACGTCGATGTTGCCAACGCTGACTCGCGCCAGGGTCCGTCCCAGGTCATCGCGGCCCTTGACTACGAGCGTCACGTTCTTGCCGAAGATGTGGTCGGAGAGCGCTTGCCGGGCCTGGCTGCCGTAGGGTTGCTTGAGCTCCGGGGTGTCGATTTCCGCCATCCGGACCCTGAACCGTTCACCCACGTTGGTCCGGCAGCTGAAGGTGTTGCCATCGGCGATGCCGATCACCCGGCAGTCGACCGATTCGGCAGAGGCAGGCATGGCAGTTATGAGCAGGGCGGCAAGCAGGTAGCGCAGCATGAGGGCATCCATGCGGTTCGGGGCGGGCGAGGGTAACAGGCTGGTCGCTGCCCTGATCGGCGCCAGGTCTCAGATGAACCGTCAGCGTTGGCGAAATGGCGGCCGATCACGCATGGCGAGAAATACGCCGAACCGCCGCCTTGCCATGGCGCGCGTAACGCTCAGAAGGCGGCTTCGAGTTGGTGCCGGCGCAGGATCTTCGGCACCGTGCCATCGGCTATTGCCGCGTCCAGCGCCTGCTCGAACGCTTCGAACTGTGCCGCGCTCACCGTCTTGCGCGAAAGACCGATGCCATAGCTGATCGGGCCCATTTCGCCAGCCTCGCGCACATCGGCAAGTCGCTCCTCCTCGATCAGGTGCCAGGCGACATCCTGATTGAGCACCGCCAGGCCGTCCACACCGAAGCGCCCGGACTGCAGCATGCGCAGCAGTCGGCGATTGTCGGTAGTCAGGTGCAGGCGTACGTCGGGCACCGACTTGAGGCGCTCGGACAGCACGTAAGAGGTGCCGGATGGGCCATAGACGCCAACCAGCCGGCCCGCCAAATCACCTGGTTGGTTGAAGACGAAGCTGCTCTCGGCCTGGGCGAAAACACTGTAGCGAGAAGTGACCAGCATCCGGCTGATGTGGAACATCTGCTCGCGCTGCGGTGAAGGTGTCAGTGTGAATATTCCGTCCACCTGTCCCTGTTCGGCCAGGCGGAATGCGCGCTGCCAGGGATACAGGGTGATCGTGCATTGGTGCTGCAAGCGTGCGCAGATCGCATGTACCACCTCTACAAACGGGCCGGCCGCACCAACGCCTGCGGTTTCGCTGGCCGGGGCGTCAGCCGGATAGGTGAACGGCGGGAAGTCTTCGGTCACGAAACGCCACTGCGCCGCGCCGGCCGGGGCGGCGTTCGACAACAGCCATATCAGCAGAATCGAGAGAATCCTGTGCACCATTCGGCTCCTTGCGCTGTGCAGCATTCCTTGGCAGTTCGACGCGGCCGGGCAACATCCCGCTCAAGGCCGCTCCGTTAGCATCAGCCTAGCGCAGAATGAAGTCGGAGCGATTAAGTGATAAGGCCTGGCCGGGCATGCGTGGCTTGCGGTTATCCCTCGTGGCGTGGCGTGGCTGCCGCTTGGTATCCGAGCTTCAGCCGGCGATCGGCTTGGGGAAGATCACAGGATGCCAGCGATGCTGGGAGGATGCGTCCGTGTGAATGCCGTCAAGGCCATTCCGGAAGGCGGGGCTGGAGCGCAGCGCGCCGCTGGCACAAATCGCAGGCAATAAAAAACCCCAAGGAGGTTAATTTCGCTTGGGGTTTTTCGGTATTAGTGGTGCCCAGGGACGGAATCGAACCGCCGACACGGGGATTTTCAATCCCCTGCTCTACCGACTGAGCTACCTGGGCAACGGGGCGCTATTAGACGGATTTGGCTTTTGCCTGTCAAGCGTGGTCCGGAAAAATATTTAATCCGGACGGGCGCTTAGCGCAGCCGACGGTCATTCGCTCGGCGGCACGTAGCCTTCGGCCTTGGCGTAATCTTCGCCGGAGAAGAACTTGTCCATCTCGCCCTGAAGGAACTTGCGGTCTTCGGCGTTCATCATGTTCAGCCGGCGTTCGTTGATCAGCATGGTCTGGTGCTTCTGCCAGTCGTCCCAGGCCTGCTTGGAAATGTTGTTGTAGATGTCTTCGCCTTTCTGGCCTGGAAACGGCGGGCGCTCGAGGCCGGGGAGTTCTTCGTTGTACTTGCGGCAGTTCACGGTGCGGGTCATGTGTTTTCTCCTGCATTCAATTCAGCGGCGGCGCGCTTGAGCAGTGTCTTTACTGGCGCGGCAAGGCCGAGGCGCGGCGGGGTGGCGAGGTTATACCAGAGCCAGTCGGCCTCGGCCACGGCGTCGGGCGCGGACTTGACCCTGATCAGCCAGGGCTCGATAGCCAATTGGAAATGGCTGAATGTGTGGGTTAGGCCTGGCAGCTCGCGGCGATCCTCGAGCTGCAGCGCATGCCGCGCGGCGAGTGGGTCGAGGGCGGCGAGGTCGTCCAGTTCCGGCAGGCTCCAGAGCCCACCCCACAGGCCCGTCGACGGGCGCCGATAGAGCAGGATGGCGCCGTCGCGATTGGCCAGCAGCGGCATCAGGGTGCGCTTCTGCGGCAGCGCCTTGCGTGGCTTGGGTACCGGGAAGTCGGTTTCGCGCCCGAGCAGATGGGCGCGGCAGCCGTCCCTGAGCGGGCAGAGCAGGCAGCTCGGGCGGCTGCGCGTGCACAGCGTGGCGCCGAGATCCATCATCGCCTGGGTGTAATGGTTGACGCGCTGCTGCGGGGTGAAACGCTCGGCCACCTCCCACAGCTGGCGGGCCACCTTCGGCTCGCCGGGATAGCCGTCCTGCGCAACGTAGCGGGCCAGCACGCGCTTGACGTTGCCGTCGAGGATCGGCGCGCGCAGGCCCAGGCTGATGCTGGCGATGGCGCCGGCCGTGGAGCGGCCAATGCCCGGTAATTCGGCGAGCTGGTCGACATCCGCCGGAAACACGCCGCCGTATTCGGCCACGATGAGTTTGGCGGTCTTGTGCAGATTGCGTGCGCGACTGTAGTAGCCGAGCCCGGTCCACAGGTGCAGCACCTCATCTTCCTCGGCGGCGGCGAGCGCCTCGACGCTGGGCAGCGCCTCCATGAAGCGGTCGAAGTAACCGAGCACGGTGCTGACCTGGGTCTGCTGCAGCATGATCTCCGACACCCACACCCGGTACGGCGTGATGTTCTGCTGCCAGGGCAGATCCTTGCGGCCGTGGCGGTCGAACCAGTCGAGGACCGCCGCGCCGAACTGCTCGGGGCTCATCGTTTGAACAGGCCTTTGAGCGCGTCCTTGAGCTCGGGGCTGACCTTGTCGCCGAGCTTCTCTTCGATCTTTTCGTTGAGCTTCTCGCCGGCCAGCCGCGCTGCGACCTTGCCCAGGGCGTCGTTGTCGAAGCGGCAGGCCTTGGCGCCCAGTTCCAGCGGGCCGCGGCAGCGCAGCGGCCACTCGATGCCGACGTAGCGCTCGTTGACCTGGCAGGCCGGGTCCGGCATGGCGCCCTTGTCGCCTTCGATGACGATGCCGACGCGGTAGTCCATGCCCAGCACGCGCAGATCGACATCGCCGTTACCGTTGACGGTCAGGCCCGGAATGCTGGCCTTGAGGTCGGGGTTGCTGGCCACGCCGTTGCGCAGCGTCAGGTTGCCTTTGAGTTCGCGGAACGGCGTGTCCTTGCTGCGTGGGTCGCTGGCGAGCGGCTTGCGATTGAGCGTGGCGATGGCGCGGCACAGCTGCTGCTCGAGGTTGGCATCCACCAGCACGCCGTTGTCGATGATGAAGCCGACCTTGCCGTTCAGGTTGTCGATCCAGGCCTTCTCGCTGTTGCCCTGGGTGCGCAGGTCGGCATCCAGGTTGAGCAGCCCCTTGACCACCACGTCCTCGCCCTGGCTTTCCAGCAGGCGCTCGACCGGTACGCCATTGAAACGGTTCTGCACGGTCAGCAATGGCAGTGCCGGGCGTACGTCGAGGCTGGCCGAGCCATCCAGGCGTCCGCCATACAGCCCGCCGCGCACTTCCTGCAGGGTCAGCAGGCCGTTGCGGGTACGAGCCTTGAGGTTGAAGCCGTCCAGCGGGATCTTCATTGCGGTCAGGCTGCCGATGGCCAGGTTGACCTCGGTGTCGAGCTTGCGCAGCTGATCCAGCGGCAACACCGAAGCTTCGCTCCAGGCCTGCTGGGTCGGCGCGTTGGGCAGTGGTGTTGTGCCGCTGCCGATTGCGCTGGCCTGGGTGCTCTTGACCTCGCTCTTGCGCGCTGCCTCGGCCGCCTGCTCCTCGCTCGGCGGCGGCAGGTAGCGATCCAGATTGAAGCGGTCGCCCTTGAGGTCGACACGCAGCGCCTGGCGGGCGAAGTCACTGACGGCGAGGCGGCCGGTGAAGGTGCTGTCGTCGAGCTTCAGGGTCAGTTCTTCCAGCGCCAGGCTGTTCGGCGTACCGCTCAGGCGACTGACCAGTTCGGCCTTGCTCAGTGCGGCAGCGTCAGCCATGGCCGGCAGCTGCTGGCCGGTGCCCTGAAGGAATTCACGCAGGTTGAACTGCGCGACGGTCAGGGCGCCGCTGATCTTCGGTTCCTTGTCCAGATCGCGTGCCTTCAGCTCGCCCAGCCCGCGCAGTTGGTTGGCGGTGAACTTGAGGCTGTTCCATTCGGCGATCTGCGCGGCGAGATCGACCAGCAGCTGGCCCTGGGCGCTGAAGGTCAATGTCTGCCCTTGCAGCGGCTCGCCGGAAGCCTCGCCGGACAGGCGCATGTCTTCGAACTGGTAGCGCTTGAGCTGGTTGTCGAAACGCAGCGCGCCCTGCAGTTCGGTGCGCGCGCGCATCACCGGCTGGTTGCTGCCGAAGAAGGCGTTGAGCTTGAGCGGGATCGGGCTGCCTTCGCGGATCGCGCCGGTCGTGAGCTCGATGCTTTCGGCGCTGTACTGCTGGCCGGTCTTGGCGTCGCTGTAGGTAACGCGGGCATCGCTGACGGTCAGGCTGTCGATGTCCAGGGTCAATGGCTTGCTGCGCGAAGCGGGGGCTGCATCCGGTTCGGCCGGTGGTTCGCTGGCCTCGGCGGCTGGCGCGGGTTGTTCGGCCTGCCTGGCCGGCTGGCCAACACCCTCCCAGTTGCCGCGGCCCTGTTCGTCACGGCTCAGGGTCAGGTTGAGGCCATTGACGGTGATGTCGCTCATCTGCACTTCGCGGCGCAGCAGCGGCATCACCCGCACCGACAGGCCGAGCATGCGCAGATCGGCGAAAGGCTGCTCGGGCGTCTGCGCACTGGCCAGGGTGGTTTCGTGCAGCTCCAGACCGAGCCAGGGGAACAGGCTCCAGCCGATGTCACCTTTGATGTCCAGTTCGAGGCCGGCCTTGCTGCGTGCCAGGTCGCGGATCTCGTCCTTGTAGTCGTTGGGATCGAAGAGGTGGGTCAGGGCGAAGCCCGCCGCCACGACGATCAGCAACAGCCCGAGAAAGACCAGACCCAGGATTTTGCCGAGCGATTTCATGGACGAGTCCTTGTAGATGAACGATCTGAAAAGTGCCGAGTATAGCCCCGTGCCTGCGCTTGTCGGGAACGCGGTCGGCGTTGGAGTGTCGTTGCGGGTGCGGGTTCCGCAGCTGGCCGCGGCGGGCGGCAAGCGCGCCCCGTCGGCGGATCAGGCAGGGCGCAGCGGATATCGCGTGGGCGACTTAGAGCGAATCCAGCGGCAGATGCGTTCGCGCCGCCAGGGCGCTGGCTTCCAGATGACCGGCGGGTGCGGCAAGGCGCAACGGCTTGCCGGCTTCACTGGCCAGCCGTTGAGTTTCTTCCAGCAGGCGGCGGCCGACGCCGCGCTTGCGGGTGATTTTGCGTACGCACAGGTGCGACAGGCGCCAGGCTTCGTCGCCGCGCCGCAGCAGGGCGGCGCCGAGCAGACGGTCATTGAAGCGGCCTGCGATCAGGCTGCCATCGGCCAGCGCCGCCTCAATCAGCGCTTCGGCGCTGGCATAGGGCGTCAGCAGCCATTCGGGGGCGTCGGCGTAGATTTTCGCCAGATCGGTTAAATCCTGCGGGCTGGGCTGGGTGATGGATTCGACGTAGACGGGCATGGCGACCTTGCGACGGCTGAGCAGAAGTGCCGGCAAGGATACGCCGAACCGCCGCCAGCGCACGAGACGCCGGCGGTGGGCACATGCGCTCAGTGCAGGCGATGGCGCTCGTGGAGAAAGCTCAGCACCGCGCGGCGGTAGTGGTTGTACTCGGGGTCGTCGGCGAGGGCGATGCGGTCGCGCGGGCGCGGCAGTTTCACCTCGAGGATTTCGCCGATGGTCGCCGAGGGGCCGTTGGTCATCATCACGATCCGGTCGGAGAGCAGCACGGCTTCATCGACATCGTGGGTGATCATCATCATGGTGTTGCCCAGCTCCTTCTGGATCCTCATCACCTCGTCCTGCAGGTGCGCGCGGGTCAGTGCATCGAGTGCGCCGAAGGGCTCGTCGAGCAGCAGCACCTTGGGCTTCCTTGCGAGCGCGCGGGCGATGCCGACCCGCTGTTTCCTGCCGCCGGAGCTTTCCTGCGGATACTTGTTCTGCGCATGGCCACTGTTCACCAGCGCCAGGTTGTGCCCGCTCCAGTCGCGCCGTTCGCGCTTGTTCATGCTGCGCTTGAACAGC
>DNMQ01000192.1 GCA_003488145.1 Pseudomonas sp. | reverse complement strand
TCCAGCCCCAGGCGCTTCGGGTCGCTGACCGCACTGCCGAAGTGGATGCCCAGCCAACTGCCCACCACCCAGAACGACCACAGCGCCAGGCCGCCACCGAGCAGCAGGCCGAAGCCCGGGCGGTCGCGGTTAAAGGCCTGCATGGCCATCGCCCAGTTGGCGTCCGAGGCGATCAGCATCACCCCGTAGCGCCTGCCCGGCGGCAGCTGGCGCAACCAGGGATAGAGTGTGGCGCCCATCAGTAGGTGGCGGGCGTTGATGGCAAACACCGTGATCATCAGGGTGAGCAGCGGCACCTGCGTTCCCCACAGCTCCAGCGCAGCGAACTGCGAGGCGCCGGCGAACACCAGCGCGCTCATCGNNCCGAACAGGGTGACGAAGATGGAAATCGGCGCGAGCTGGCGAAAACCGGCCCAGACCATGCGCCGGTCGAAATGATGCAGCTCGCTTTCTGCGTCAGTCATGCACGAATCCTCCAGGTGGCAGCGCTGATCGATGTCATTCAACGTCCAGCCAGCCAGATTAGGGGGTGTTGCCGCGACGGAACAGCGCAGTTGGCGTCGGATCGGGCGGTACAGATTCGCGCGAGCAGTCGATTGCGCGGCAATGAAGGCTTCGGCCTGTCGACGCTGCGCCTCGCCAGTCATCGCGATGCGATGGGTGGCTATGTCCGATTCTGATTTTGCAGTGTGATGGGCTGCCGACGGCTAGAAGCTGCCGGTCGCGGCAGAAGCTTATCTGGCTGGAATGGTGCCGAACTGAACAGATCTACCGCCCGGAATCCGAGAATGATCTGCTGTGCCGGCTTTGTTCGCCGTAATAAGATATCTATTCATGACAGCTTATCGAACTTAAGGAGCTTTGAAATGACTTCTTAATACCATTGCAAGGTTGCTTAGTGTGCGATTGGTAGTATCTTATCCTTTATAGGATGTCGTTTGGTGTAACCTTATGAAAGGCTTTTTCCCTGTTCAAAGTACCTCTCTGCTTTACCGTATAGGCCTTCTGGTGAAGGAGGCGCGCCTGCGCATGGGGCTGCGCCAGGCTGACCTTGCAGAGCGGGCTGGGATTTCTCTCCGAGCTGTTCGTCACATTGAGGGGGGCAAGGCTGAAGGTGTTTCGCTTCGCGACTTCATGCTCGCGTTGTTCACCGTGGGTATTTCTGACCGGGTTTTCCAGGCGCTGATCGATGACCCAGCGCTTGATCTCGACGCTTTGGAAACCAATGCGACCAAGCGCGTCAGGCTGCCGCGCAGCAACGCGGAGGACTTCTGATGTCGCGCGCTTACATCTACATGGAGTGTCCGGAAACGGGTGAGACTGTGACGCTGGGCAGGCTGACCCTTGCGGGTGGTACGGGAACCTTCGTCTATGCGCCGGAGATCGTGGAAGCGAAGCGTTGGGTGCCTGATCCGATACGGTATCCGCTCTCCACTCGACCCATTCAGGTACATAAGAATGGCGGCGTTCCCGGCTTCATTGATGATGCGATGCCAGATGGCTGGGGAGAACGCCTGTTGCGCCGCACCCGAAAGGGAGAGCTCACTCCGATCCAGCTCCTGCTGTTATCTCCTAACGAAGATCGCGCCGGAAACATCATGGCTGGCGAAGATCGCACCCCGAGGCCGGGTATAGGCGAAAGGCCTGTGAAAATGCTTGAAGCCAAAGGGCTCGATCATTTCATAGATATTTGCGCTGCGATCTATGACAGCCAGCTGAGCGCTGAGCAGCTGGAGGCATTAAGAATACGGGATCAGCGCTCAGCTGTTGGTGGTGCCAGGCCCAAGCGCACGTACCGCTTCGATCACAAGCTGATTCTTGCCAAGCCACGCGACAAATTTGATCACTACGACCTGCCGAAATTCGAGTATGCCTGCATGACTTTTGCGGCTACCAAGGGGATGAATGTTGCACGGACGGCA
This sequence comes from Pseudomonas sp., assembly GCA_003488145.1. Lineage (GTDB taxonomy): Bacteria > Pseudomonadota > Gammaproteobacteria > Pseudomonadales > Pseudomonadaceae > Stutzerimonas. Next base: position 4,102 of record DNMQ01000192.1, on the reverse strand, counting down.
CTCCATCAAAGTGAAAAAGGCAACACCTTGCTAGTGGAGCGATTCGACCGAGAATGGTCAGAGAATGATGCAAGGTTTCGCCGCACTCCGATGATGAGTGGCTTAACTCTTCTCGATGCCGAATGGCAGGTGCAGCGCAGCAACGGATGGATCTACGCGGCGCTCGCCGATGAGCTGTACCGCAGAGGCGCGCCAGATTCTGATAGGCAGGAGCTCTACAGGCGAATGGCCTACAACGCTCTCGTAGGGAACAGTGACGATCATCCTCGCAACCATGCAGTGATCTGGCAGGAAGGAGCTTGGCGCCTCTCGCCCATGTATGACGTTCTTCCCGTGCTGGGAGAGGGGCCTGCGCAGGGGCTGGCGATGGAAGTTGGTATCAACGGTACTCTCCTAAGTCGAGCTAACCTGCTTAGCCAGCATGAGCATTTTGCACTGACGAAAGATGAGGCGGCCGGCATATTGGACGAGGTCGCTTCTTGGGAGTCGGAGCTGATGGAGCACTATGCAAAGCATTTGGCTGGGGCTGAGCTGGATGCGGCGGTGGACGCAACAAGCAGCGAGAGACTTCTGGCTTAGGGCGGGCTGCGAAGGCCTCTCCTGCACTCCTGGTCCTTGCTTTAGTCGAGCAGCGCATTCGTCACAGGCCTGAATAGCCCCGGCTCTGGTCAACCATTTGAACGTCAACTTGTGGCTGTCAGCAGCCCGTCCCATGGTGTTGGCGCTGGATTGGCAGCAGGTCCCAGGCGATATCGCCGGCCGCCTGACGCACGGCATTGCGCGCCGCCTCCAGCGCCGGGTTGTCGTTGTCGTCGCGCCAGGCCAGGTGGAGCTCGGCGCAGACGCCGGACGGCAGTGGCAACTCGCGAAAGCGCACCTGCTGGAAGCGGATCGCGCTGGCCCCGCGCGGCACCAGCGCCAGGCCGAGGCCAGCGTTGACCAGCGAGAGGATGGTCAGCGTCGAGCCGAGTGACTGCACGAATTCGGGCTGGATACCGCTGGCGCGGAACAGCCCGGTGTGCAGCTCGTTAAACGGCTGCCAGGCGCCATGGGCATAGAGGATGAATGGCTCGCCGTGGAGCATTTCCAGGGTCGGCGCCGGATGCTGCGCCAGCGGATGGCCGGCCGGCGTGGCCAGCACGAAGGGCTCGCGCAGCAGGCATTCACTGACCAGTCCCGGCTGCTGCAATGGCTCGCGCACCACCGCCAGGTCGACCCGACGCGCGCGCAGAGCCTGCAACTGCTCGAAGGTGGTGGTCTCCAGCAGGTTGATGGCCACACCTGGCCGTTCCCGGCGCACCTGGGTGATCGCGCGCGGCAGGAAGTCGTAGACCGCGCTGGCAACGAAGCTGATGGTCAGCGCGCCGCTCTCGCCCAGTGCGGCCAGGCGCGCACCTTGTGCGGCGCGGTGGGCCTGGTCGAGCAGCGCCTGGGCCTCGACGAAAAAGGCGCGGCCAGCGGCGGTGAGTGCTACCGAGCGCGTGCTGCGGGTGAACAGCGCGACGCCGAGCTGGTGTTCCAGCAACTGGATCTGCCGGCTCAGCGGCGGCTGCGTCATGTTCAGGCGCTCGGCGGCGCGACGGAAATTCAGTTCGCTGGCCAAGGTGGTAAAGCTGCGCAGCTGGGCGAGTTCGAACATTGATCCGTTCCTGGTATCAATCGAGAGCGTTAATGAATTGGACCGTATCAATCGGTCGACGGATTATCCAGCGCATCCCCTTACTGGCGAGGCGGCGGCACGAATGAGCGACCTGTACGAAGCGGACCGCATCACCTGGATCGGCCTGCGTGCTGTGGAGTTGCCACTGCAGCGGCCCGTCAGCGACGCCAAGGTGCTTACCGGGCGACAGCTGCCGCTGGCGTCGGTCAGCCTGTTGTTCGTCGAACTGCAGACGCAGCAGGGTCATAAGGGGCTGGGCTTCGGCTACAGCCTGCGCACCGGCGGCCCGGCGCAATATGCCCATGCGCGGGAGCTGGCGCCGCTGCTGCTGGGCGAAGACCCCAACGACATCGCCCGCCTGTGGAGCCGGCTGAGCTGGGCCAGCGCCTCGATCGGGCGCAGCGGCCTGGCAGTGCAGAGCATTGCCGCCTTCGACACCGCGCTCTGGGACCTCAAGGCGCGCCGCGCCGGCTTGCCACTGGCCAAGCTGCTCGGCGCCCATCGCGACGCGGTGCCCTGCTACAACACCTCCGGCGGCTACCTGCAGGCGCCTATCGAGGAGGTCATCGAAAAGGCCGAGGCGTCTAGGGCGCGAGGCATTGGCGGGATCAAGCTGAAGGTCGGCCAGCCTGATCACTGCGCCGACCTGCGCCGGGTCGCGGCGCTGCGCAGGCACTTCGGCGACGAGGCGGCGCTGATGGTCGACGTCAACCAGCAATGGGATCGCACCACCGCGGCACGCATGGGCAGGGCGCTGGAGGAGTTCGACCTGACCTGGATCGAGGAGCCGCTGGACGCCCACGATCTGGAAGGTCACGCCGCCCTGGCCGCTCAGCTTATCACCCCGGTCGGCACTGGCGAGATGCTCGGCAGCGCGGCCGAGGCCTGTGCCTTCATCGAGCGCGGGGCGGTGGACGTGATCATGCATGATGCGCCGCGCATCGGTGGCATCACGCCGTTCCTGCAGGTGGCCGAGGCGGCGCGGCGGCGCGGCATCGTCATGGCGCCGCACTTCGTCATGGAATTGCATATCCACCTCGCTGCGGCCTACGAACACGCCACGTGGGTCGAGCATTTCGAATGGCTCGAGCCGCTGTTCCAGGAGCGACTCGAGATCCGCGATGGCTGCATGCAGGTGCCGACCCGGCCCGGGCTGGGGCTGAGCCTCAGCGAGCAGGTGGTGGGTTGGACGCTGGCGTGCGAGACGTTCGGCACCAAGCCGTGACGGCAGCCCCTCTGCTGGCGCAGAGGGGCGCAGGTTCAGGTGCGCAGCACCTGGCCGAGAACACCGGTCCTGGGCCGCACCGCGCTGTACAGCTGCCAGAGCACGAAGGCCAGGGCGAGACCGAGGAAGGTCGCTGCGATGGGGTTGGTGAAGAAGGAGGCGAAGTTGCCGTCGGAGAGCATCAGGCCGCGGCGCAGGTTGGTCTCCGCCATTGGTCCGAGGATAAAGCCGATGATGAATGGCGCGACCGGCATGCCCGCCTTGACGAAGCCGTAGCCGAGCAGCCCGAACAGCAGGATCGACCAGACATCGAACAGCCGGCTGGAGAGGCCGAACGCACCGACCACGCAGAGCACCAGGATGATCGGCAGCAGGATGTGCTTGGGCACGTCGAGCAGCTTGATGAACAGGCGCAGGCCGTAGAACTCCATGAACAGCATCGTCACCGAGGCCACCAACAGCGCGGCGAAGATGGTGTAGACCAGCGGCCCCTGGCTGATGAACAGCAGCGGGCCGGGCTGGATGCCGTGGATCAGGAAGCCGCCAAGCAGGATTGCCGTGGTGGTGTCGCCGGGAATGCCCAGGGTCATCAGCGGCATCATGGCGCCGCCGATGCCGGCGTTGTTCGCTGTCTCGCTGGCGACCACGCCGCCGATGTTGCCCTTGCCGTAGGTTTCCGGCTGCTTGGCGCGCTTCTTGGCGACGATGTAGGAGAGCAGGTTAGAGGTGCCGGCACCGATCCCCGGGAGGATGCCCACCGCCAGGCCGATCAGGCCGGAACGGGTCGCGTTGGGCAGCTCCTGGCGGAATTCCTTCAGCGAAAAGCCGAAGCCCTTGATCTGTTTCATGCTCACCGAGCCGGCCTTGCTGCGCACGGCATGTCGGCCGGTTTCGGCGAGCTTGATGACCTCGGCCACGGCGAACATACCGATCATCACCGTGAGCATGGAGAAGCCGCCATTCAGCTCGCTGACGCCGAAGGTGAAGCGGCGCACCGCTTCCACCGGGGCGATGCCGACTGTGGACACGGCGATGCCCAGGGTGCCGGCGAACAGCCCCTTGACCATCGAGCCGGCGGAAAGGGTGGCGATCAGCGTCAGCGAGAACACCGCGATTGCGAAGTATTCGTGCGGGCCGAAGCTCAGCGCGACCTTGGCCAGCTGCGGGGCGATGAACATCAGCGCGATGATGCTGAAGATGGTGCCGAGAAAGGAGAA
>DNMQ01000197.1:296-4821 GCA_003488145.1 Pseudomonas sp. | reverse complement strand
ATGCCGGACAAGCGCCTGATCGTCATCGGCACCGGCCCGGAAATGGAAAAGGCCCGTGAAGCGGCCGGGCCCAACGTCACCCTGCTCGGCTACCAGAGTTTCGAGGTGCTGCTGCAACACATGCAGCGCGCCAAGGCGTTCGTCTTCGCCGCCGAAGAAGATTTCGGCATCGCGCCTATCGAGGCACAGGCCTGTGGCACGCCGGTGGTCGCCTACGGGCGCGGCGGCGTACTGGAAACCGTGCGCGGGCTCGAACATGCCGAACCCACGGGCGTGTTCTACCCGGAGCAGACCACCGCCTCGCTCATCGCCGCCATCGGCGAGTTCGAGGCCCAGTGCTCGCGCATCACACCGGAAAACTGCCGACGCAATGCCGAGCGCTTCTCCAGCGAACGCTTCCAGCAGGAAATCCGCGCCTTCGTCGACGCGCGCCTGCGCGAAGCCAGGGCCTTCGACCTTCAGCAGAGCTCGGCGCCCTTGCCGGCCGCCAGTACGCCGCTCTACCCGGCAGCCGTGGTGCCGATCAAGCACGCCTGATGCGTTTACCCATCAACCCCATTCACTTACGAGGTTTCAAGGATGAACACAGTAAAGAAGTGGATGAGAGTGACCCGAGCGCTCGGGTTCGCTCTCGTTGTAGTGATCGAGCCAGCCAGCGCTGCGGTGAACGCCGACACGCTGATCACCGATCCGACCAACCCGTCCGGCCAATTGCCGGCCTGCACCAGCGCCGGCAGTGCGAGCGTCATCGCCTACAGCGACTCGTCAATCGACGCCACGCCACGCTGTGGCTCCAATGGCGGCGGGCAGCAGGAAAGCCCATCCGGTCATCAACCGTATCGATTCGCGGAACCGGCGTCCGGTTCGTTCTGGAGCCCGCCGGCAGACAGCAGGCGCTATTCATTCTGATCCGGGCGTCACAGCACCGGGTTATGCAGGAGCACAGGCATGAGCACAGAAGAAACATCCAGAACGTCGCTGATTCTGGCCGATGGCTATTCCTACACCGAACTCATCCCCGCGCCCGGCGCGCCTGACGGACCGTCGGGCAATGGATTCATCCGCATCTTCCACGCCTTCTTTAGCCCCAACGAAGAAGACACGACGGTCGACGTGCAGCAGCCCGACTGCCTGCCATTGGCCACGCCTGAACAGAGCTGAGGAGAGATTCCGTGCAGACCACCGCGCGCGTCGAACCCTGCGAGCAGAGCGCACAGGCAGCCGTCACCAGCGCCGGCGAGATGCCAGTGCGACGGCAGACCACCATCGTCACGGTGACCTACGGCGACCGTATGCCCTATCTGCGCCAGCTGATCGAGCAGGCCTTCGCCTTCGAACAGATCACCCGGGTACTGGTGGTCAGCAATGCCTCGACCGCACCACTCGAACAACTGACCAGCCGCTGGCCCGGTCAGGTGCGCATCATTCCGCTGGCGCACAACACCGGCTCGGCTAACGGCTATGCGGTGGGGCTGGAAGCGGCGCTAGCCGAAGGTGCGCAGTACATCTGGATGATGGATGACGACAACGCCCCCACCGCGTCCGCGGTGCGGCTGCTGCATGAAGAACTGGCGCGAATGGCGGACGAGGTGGGGCTGCATCGTGCCGCCGTGCTGGGCTTTCGCCCCAGTCAGCAGGAAGACATCGCCCGTGGCGTACCGAGCCGTTTCGCCATCCAACCGCGTTCCAGCTACTTCGGCTTTCACGTCGCGCAGCTGCCGTACAAGGTCTGGCGCCGCCTGCCCTGGGGCCGGCCAAAAGGCACGCCGCTGCGGGCCATCGACCTGCCGTTCGCCCCCTATGGCGGCATGCTCGCCCATCGCAGCCTGTACCAGGCGATCGGGGTGCCCTTGCGCGAGCTGGTGCTCTACGCCGACGACACCGAGTACACCCGTCGCATTACCGCCAAAGGCGGCCGTCTGCGTCTGGTGACCGATGCGCTGATCGACGAGCTTGAGCTGTCCTGGAACATCAAGGCGCACACCCGCAACATCTACGAAGCCTTCCTGCTCGGTGATTCCGATTTCCGCGCCTACTACACCGCCCGCAACCAGGCCTGGTTCGACACCTACGTCTGGGCCGCCTCACCCTGGCTCTATCGGTTGAACCGAAGCATCTTCCTCGGCCTGCTGCGGCACGTGGCCCGGCGACAGCAGGTGCCGGAACGGCTGCAACTGATCGAGCAGGCCATCCGTGACGGCGAGAACCGTTCGCTGGGGATGCATCAGACCTTTCCGTTGCGCTGAACCCATTCCAAGGAGGAGCCGATGCACGCGCCAACCACTGCGCCAAGAGACAACAACTTCGATTTCCTGCGCTTCTTTGCCGCCTCGATGGTCGTGTTCGGCCATAGCTACGGCCTATCCGGTCAGGCGGACCGGGAACCTCTGCGCCTGTTCAGCGGCAGCTACGACTCGGCGGATATCGCCGTACACGTGTTCTTCGTGATGAGCGGTTTCCTCATTGCGGCGTCCTGGCTGAACAGCCGCAGCGTGCTGGATTTTGCCGCCAAGCGAGCCCTGCGCATCATGCCGGCACTGATCGTCTCGGTGCTGTTCGTGGTCCTGCTGATCGGTCCGCTGGCCACCGAGCTGCCGCTTGGCGATTACTTCACCGCCCCCGGCACGCTCGCCTACCTGGCCAATGCCGCGCTGATCACCGAGTTCCGCCTGCCCGGCGTATTCGAGGCCAACCCGTTTCCCCACAGCGTCAACGGTTCGCTCTGGACACTGCCTTACGAAGTGCTGATGTACGCCACAGTGCTGACGCTCGGAGTCGTCAAGGTATTCGGCCGCAGCAGCGCGCTAATCGGCCTGATTCTGATGGTGGGTGTGCATTTCCACCTGATGCCGATCTACGAGATGCAGAGCGATCTGCTGCGCAAGGCCACTCGCCTGGGGATGTTCTTCTATGCCGGCGTGCTGCTCTATCTGTACCGGCACCTCGTTCGCTGGAACTGGAAAATCGCTGCGCTGCTGGTTGCTGCCAACCTGGTGAGTGCCCGCACCGATCACTGGGAGCTGGTGCACGTGCTGACCCTGCCCTACCTGACGCTCTACCTCGCCCAACTGCGCATTCCGAGGCTGGCCGGCTTCGGCAAGGCCGGCGACTTCTCCTACGGCCTGTACATCTTCAGCTTCCCGGTCCAGCAGCTACTGATGCACTGGACCGACGGCCAGCTGCCACTGATTCCCTTCATGCTCCTTGGCTTCGCTGCCAGCCTGGCGCTCGCGGTGCTGTCCTGGCACCTCGTCGAATCGCCAGCGCTTCGGCTCAAGCGCTACCTGCCGCGCCAGAGCCCCTCAACGGCGCCGGTAGTTGCGACATCCAATCGCTGATCGCTAGAAATCCTCTACGGGACTGGCGAGCGCGTCCTTGAGCTTTCTTGCCTCCAGTTTAGGAAACGAAAAACGGACGGCAAGTATCGAGTCAGCGCCGTCATCCATTATCACCAGCTCAGCGAAACGCGTATTGTCCTTGGCGGCAGCTACGGCTGTCGTGACATTAGGATGCTTCTTGGCGCGATCCAGGCCTTCGATGAAGGTGTAGGTTAGGTTTCCTGCGTTAGCCGCCACGCTTTCGTAACTGGACAACTTTGCTGCGAAATCCTGCCGGCTGCTACGGCGGTCCAGATCAAGAAGATCAAGCTGCGAACTGGCATCAGCCAGTGAGACAAGCGCAAAGGTCTTAGCCAGCGCAGCGACCGCCTGTACATAGGCCTGCTGCTCAAAACCTGACAACAGACTGACCATATAAAGCTTGTCGCCGGAGAACAGTAAAGCGGTGGTAAAAGCGTGCCCCACGAATTTGACGTCATCTATGCACAGTGCGGTAGCGCCAATTTCTACAGAACAATCGTAATAGCCAGCCTGATTGCTGTATTTGCTGAACGGCGCGCCATACACATGCTCCTTGAACAGCGCATCATCGGCCAAAGCGCTCGTGCACAGCGCCATGGCAGCGGTCATCGCCAGGCCTTTCGATAGCAACGTTTTCATGAAGTCCATTTCCCCGGTTGAATAAAGGTGGCGATGATAGCCTTTTGATACCTCGCGTAACACGATTCGCAGTACGACCGCCGCTGGCGACCAATGGTTCGAGGTTTAGCCCAGCCAGACCGCCACGCTCTCGGCCAAGGCAATGGAACGGTGAACCGCTGAACGGTCGAGCGCTGCCGCTTTCAGCCTGGATAAAAAATGCTCAGCTCTATATACTCGCGCGCCTTTTTCATGCGCGGTTTTCGAGGTTCAAAGTCGATGAGCAAAACGCCAACAGTCGGGTTCGTGAGCTTGGGTTGCCCCAAGGCAACGGTCGACTCTGAACGCATCCTCACCCAGCTGCGCATGGAGGGCTATCAGATCGTGCCGTCCTACGAGGATGCCGATGTGGTGGTGGTCAACACCTGCGGCTTCATCGACAGCGCCAAGGCCGAATCGCTGGATGCCATCGGCGAGGCGATCGCCGAGAACGGCAAGGTGATCGTCACCGGCTGCATGGGCGTGGACGAGAACAACATCCGCGGCGT
>DNMQ01000197.1:0-125 GCA_003488145.1 Pseudomonas sp. | reverse complement strand
GCCTACCTGAAGATTTCCGAGGGCTGCAACCACAGCTGTAGCTTCTGCATCATCCCGTCGATGCGCGGCAAGCTGGTCAGCCGTCCGGTGGGCGATGTGCTCAGTGAAGCCGAGCGCCTGGTCAA
>DNMQ01000196.1 GCA_003488145.1 Pseudomonas sp. | reverse complement strand
GAGCGCGACCCGACCCGCGCCATCCCGCCGCTGGCTGGTGCTCTGGTGAAGAACGAGCAGGACGTGATGCTGCTCGAGCGTCTAGCCTTCATGAGTCGACGCGCCAACAGCCGCTGATCGGTGCCGGCTTCGGGGGCGCCGGTCGCGCACTCACTGGAGGAACAAACCATGCAAACGCATACCGGTAGTTGCCTCTGCGGCGTCGTGCGCTATCGCATCGATGCCCCCATCGACGAGTTGACCCACTGCCACTGCAAGATGTGCCGCAAGGCCCACGGCGCCGCCTTCGCCAGCTACGCGAGCGTGCCATTGGATGCGCTGCATTTCATGTCGGGCAAGGATCAGCTGGGCGTTTACCACTCCTCCGAACATGTGACGCGCACCTTCTGCATCCGCTGCGGCTCCAATCTGCTGTTCGTCGACAACCGCGAGCATGAGGTCGGCGTCGCTGCCGGGACCCTCGATTCACCGCTGCCGGCACCGCCGCAATCGCACATCTTCGTCGACTCCAAGGCGGCGTGGTACGAGATTAACGACGCACTGCCCCAACACAACGGCGACAGCCCCCGCTGAGCGCCCCGAACATTGCGCACTATCCACGGTGCGTCAGAGGTTTTCTGCCATGCTGCTTGGCCTGTTCAATGAGATGCGCGCTGCCAAGGTGCCGGTATCAGTGCGCGAACTGCTGGACCTGATCGATGCGCTCAAGCACCGCGTCGTGTTCGCCGACATGGACGAGTTCTATTTCCTGGCACGCACGGTGATGGTCAAGGACGAGCGCCACTTCGACAAATTCGACCGGGCCTTCGGTGCCTATTTCAAAGGCCTGGAAAACCTCGATCAGCATCTCGAGGCGCTGATCCCCGAAGACTGGCTGCGCAAGGAATTCGAGCGCAGCCTGACCGACGAGGAACGAGCGCAGATCCAGTCCCTAGGCGGCCTGGACAAGCTGATCGAAGAGTTCAAGAAGCGTCTCGAGGAACAGAAGGAACGCCACGCCGGCGGCAACAAGTGGATCGGCACCGGCGGCACCAGCCCGTTCGGGTCGGGCGGCTACAACCCCGAAGGCATCCGCATCGGCGACGCCGGCAAGCGCCAGGGCAAGGCGGTGAAGGTCTGGGACCAGCGCGAGTACAAGAACCTCGACGACCAGGTCGAGCTCGGTACGCGCAACATCAAGATCGCCCTGCGCCGCCTGCGCAAGTTCGCTCGCCAGGGCGCGGCGGACGAGCTGGATATCGACGGCACCATCGACCATACCGCGCGAGATGCCGGCCTGCTCAACATCCAGATGCGCCCCGAGCGGCGCAACGCGGTGAAGCTGCTGATCCTGTTCGACATCGGCGGTTCGATGGACGCCCACGTGAAGGTCTGCGAGGAGCTGTTCTCGGCCTGCAAGACCGAGTTCAAGCACCTCGAGTACTTTTACTTCCACAACTTCATTTACGAGTCGGTGTGGAAGAACAATTTCCGCCGCACTTCGGAACGCACGTCGACCCTGGACGTGCTGCACAAGTACGGCGCGGACTACAAGGTTGTGTTCGTCGGCGACGCGGCGATGGCACCCTATGAGGTCACCCAGCCGGGCGGTAGCGTCGAGCACTGGAACGAGGAAGCCGGCTACGTCTGGATGCAGCGCTTCATGGAAAAGTACAAGAAGCTCATCTGGATCAACCCCTACCCAAAAGACACCTGGGGCTACACCACGTCCACCGGCATCATCCGCGAGCTGGTGGAGGACCGCATGTATCCGCTGACGCTGAGCGGGCTCGAGGACGGGATGAAGTTTCTGGCGAAGTGAGTTGATCCGTCCGTTCGCCAGCCACTACCTGAGCCGCGACTAGCCCAGGCAATCGGCAGTGCAACCTTCAAGTCACGAGCGAAAGGTACGGTAGCGGCGCCGCGAGCGAAACGGGAAGCTTGCCGCCAGCAGCAGGCTCTCCACCAGCCAGGCTAGCAACAGTGCGCAACTCAGCCCCCAGGCAATGGCTTCGGGCGCCAGCAGGACCTGGAAGCGATAGCTGCTCCATACCTGCTCGCGCAGACTGCGCTCGGCGCCGAGCAGTACGTGAATGGCGCGTGCGTACCACGGTCGCTGCATCGCCTGCCACTCGCGCTCGAGCAGGCGGGCCCGCGCCACCAGATGCTCGACGCTTTGAGCGTCGTTCTGGAAAACCGGGTCGTCGCTATCTCGATAGTGCTGCACTAGCGCATCCAGATCGCCGCTGAAGAAGCGCCGCGCTGTGTCCTGAAAGCCGTGCAAACCCTGCTCGGCCTCAAGGCGCCTCGCCTCGACGTGCTTGGCATAGGCATCGATGAAACCCGGCACCTGTACGCCCACCAGCAAGCCGAACGCAAAAAGGGTCAGGCGCAGATAACTTCTCAGCATGTCGCCACCTTGCCCTGCGCGACGCATTCGCCCTGTTGCCAGAGGCTCCATTGACCGGGCTCGTGCAGGGTCCATTGCTCGTTATTGGTCAGCGGTTCGGTCGCCAGCACGGTGACGACATCGTCAGGGGTGGTTTCGGCATGGAAGTTCACCGTCAGCTCGGCATCTCTGAGCTGAGCAGGGCCGAACGGGGCGCGCCGGGTAATCTCCGCCAGCTTGGTGCTGCAGAAGCTGAACAACCATTCACCGTTGCTCAGCAGGCAATTGAACACGCCCTTGCGGCGATACTCGTTGCAGGCGCCAAGCAACACGGGCAGCAGGCTCTGCGGGTCGCAGCGGTTAGGGAAATCCAGTCGAATGCGGTTCAGCAGGTCGCAGAAGGCGCGCTCGCTGTCGGTGTCGCCGACCGGGCAATAGATGCCCTTGCCAGGCTCGAAGTCCGAAAGCTGGCCATTGTGCGCGAAGCACCAGTGCTGCCCCCAGAGCTCGCGGACGAAGGGGTGGGTATTGACTAGGGAAACCTTGCCAACATTGGCGTGGCGGATGTGGCCGATCACCACTTCGCTCTTGATCAGGTAGCGCTGCACCATCTTCGCCACCTCGGATTCGCAGCTGGCGACGGGGTCCTGAAACAACCGCAAGCCGCGCCCCTCATAGAAGGCGATACCCCAGCCATCCTTGTGTGGGCCGGTCTTGCCGCCCCGCTGCATCAGACCGGTGAAGCTGAAAACGATATCGGTTGGAACATTGGCGCTCATGCCCAGAAGCTCGCACATGCGTCATCTCCGCTCGGTGTCTGTGAATCGCTCGACTAGAGCCTGGGTTCGGTGCGCATCCGCCCGCGTGACGGCGTGTAGTCCAGCTCGTCATCGCTGTCATCTTCCATGCGTTCGCGCAGCGTCCGGCTGTCCTCGGCTTCGTCCGCAGTGTCGCGGCGGCGTCGATACTTTCGCTCGATCGGCCAGCGTATGGCGACGAGCAGCAGATACAGGCCGAATGCGATCAGCCCGTACATGGCCAGATCCGCCACGGCGCGCCAGGCGTTGTTGCCCACCTGAAAGATCATGTCCATGGCGGTAATGGCCACCGCCGGTGCGAAGAGTTCCTTCGCCGGGTCGACGATGGTCGGCGTGAACAGCAACACAGCCGCGATCAGTCGTAGCGGCTCGCGCAACCAGCGCCACATTCCGCGCGTCACCCGGAACCAGAACATCAGGCATCCCAGCGCGGCTATCCCGTAGAGAGCCCAGGCGAGCGAGTAATCGGAGTCGAACATCAGCATGGTGTTTTCTCGGTGACAGCCGTTCACAACTGCCAGCGGCGGCTGGCGAGGCAACAGGGGGTGCATTCAGCGTCGCCACGGGCATGCTATGCCTCGCAGCGACAAGGGCGGCCATGATAGCAGCCTGTGTCCCTCAGCCGTCATCGATGGTGACAACAAGCCACTGGCGAAGGCCGAAGCAAGGTCGTATAAACCTCTTAAACGAGGGGTTATCCCCAAACATCGCCGGGACGGCTGCCTCAGGCAACCGGCAAGCAAGGAGAAACACACCATGCCCTACCAACACATACTGGTCGCCATCGATCTGACCGAAGAGTGCCATCCGGTCGTGGCTCGCGCCCAGGCGCTGGCCAGCACCTCGAATGCCAAGCTGAGCCTGGTGCACATCATCGAGCCGATGGCCATGGCCTTTGGCGGCGACGTGCCGATGGACCTTTCGATGCTGCAACAACAGCAGTTCGACCAGGCACGCGAGCGCATGAATGGCTTCGCCGACAGCTACCCAGGCCTGGCTCCAGAGAATCGCCACCTCGCCTACGGACAGCCCCGCCAGGAAGTACACCGCCTGGCGAAGGAACAGGGCTGTGATCTGATCGTGGTCGGCAGCCATGGTCGCCACGGACTCGCCCTGCTGCTGGGGTCGACCGCCAACGACATCCTCCACGGCGCGCCGTGCGACGTACTGGCCGTGCGTTTGAAAAAGGCCGATTAGCCAGAGCGCAGCGCAGGGTGAAGCCACTCTGCGCACGCTAGCGAGCTCAGACCGCTTCGACGCCCTCGCCCGCACTCATCACCAGCGGGCGGATCTTCTGCAGTTGCGTCTCGAGCGAATAGGTCAGGCTCGACGCCATGGAAAAGAAGGTCAGAAATGCCTTGAGATTGGAGTCAGCGTGACAGGTATCGTGAATACGCTGCCAGAACGCCTGGTTGACCAGTTGCAGCTGCTGAAATGAACGCACCAGCCCGCGCAGTTCCCAGTCCGCATGGCGACCCTCGCGCAGGTTGAAATACTGCCGCGCCAGATAGAGCGATACCGCCCGCAAAACGAACTCGTTGTTGCTGGCAAATGGCAAATGCTGCTTGGCCATGGGCTTGAGTCCGCCGAGCACCGGGCAGGCACTGGTAGCCATGATCACCCCGAGCAGTGCCCGCAGCCCCTCGTCCAGACCAACCTGCTTGGTGTACTCACGCTCCGGGGTGCGCACCCATACCAAGGCCTTCTTCACTGCCGGCAGGCCCTGGAAATCCTCGATCACCCGGTGCAGGTCGACCGCCGCCGGGCAATGGCTGAAATCGTCCTTGCTCAGTGGGCAATTCGAGCAGCGCTGATGCTCCAGACGGGTCCATTTCGGCGCCTGCGCGGCGACCTCCCTGTCGTACTCACGATCCAGCTCGATCCTGTAGCTGAAGTCGTGTTCATCATCCAGGGTAATGCGGTATTCGATTGCCATTAACGCTCCATCATGACTGCATGATCCGATGCGGATACTTAACTACGCGCCAGCACGCCGGGCATTGATCCATCTCATAAGCCGTGATGGGGAGCCGCATCGCCGGGCAACGATTGGTGTGGCGCAGGCCCCAGCAACCCGCACCCCTGCTCGCCAGTGTGGCGGGATTACTCCTCCAGCTCTGCCCAGCGCTCCAGCAAGCCGTCCAGCTCCAGCTGCAGCGCTTCAAGGCGACTCAGCACCGCAGCGGTCACGTCTGCCGGCTGCTGATAGAAGGCCGGATCGGAGATCTGCGTCTGGAGCGCATCGATAGCCTGTTCCGCCTCATCGATCTTGCCCGGCAAGGCCTCGAGCTCGCGCTGCAACTTGTAGCTGAGCTTCTTCTTCGCCGGCGCGACCTCGGCAGCTACCGGCGCGATCGGAGCCTGCTGCGCTTTTTTGGCGTCCTTCGTCTCGCCGCCGGACTCTGCAACACCCAACAAACGCGGCGAACCACCCTGGCGCAACCAGTCCTGGTAGCCACCAACGTACTCGCGTACCTCACCGCCGCCCTGAAACACCAAGGTGCTGGTGACCACGTTGTCGAGGAAGGCCCGGTCGTGGCTCACCATCAATACGGTGCCCTGGAAACCGAGCAACACCTCTTCGAGCAACTCGAGAGTTTCCACGTCGAGGTCGTTGGTCGGTTCGTCGAGCACCAGCAGGTTGGCCGGCTTACTGAACAGCTTGGCCAGCAAGAGCCGTGCCCGCTCGCCTCCAGACAGCGCCTTGACCGGCGTCCGTGCGCGCTGCGGGCTGAACAGGAAGTCGCCGAGATAGCTCAGGACATGACGATTCTGGCCATCGATGGTGATGAACTCACGTCCTTCGGCGAGGTTGTCGACCACGGTCTTCTCCAGCTCCAGCTGGTGACGCAATTGGTCGAAATACGCCACTTCGAGCTTGGTGCCGAACTCTATGGAACCGCTGCTCGGATGAAGCTCGCCCAGCAGCAGCTTGAGCAGCGTGGTCTTGCCGGTACCGTTGGCACCGAGCAAGCCGATGCGATCTCCGCGCTGGATGACCATGGAGAAGTTCTTGATCAGCGGATCGCCGCCGACATGGGCGAACGTCACATCCTCGGCAACGATGACCTGCTTGCCGGACTTCTCAGCGGTTTCCACCTGGAAGGTTGCTTTGCCCTGCACGTTACGGCGCTCGCTGCGCTCGGCGCGCAGCGCCTTCAATGCCCGCACGCGGCCTTCATTGCGGGTACGCCGCGCCTTGATGCCCTGGCGAATCCACACCTCTTCCTGTGCCAGCTTCTTGTCGAACAGCGCATTGGCCGTTTCCTCAGCCGCCAACTGCTGCTCCTTGTGCACCAGGAAGCTTGCGTAGTCGCCATTCCAGTCGATCAGGTGGCCGCGGTCCAGTTCGAGGATGCGGGTCGCCAGGTTCTGCAGGAA
>DNMQ01000195.1 GCA_003488145.1 Pseudomonas sp. | reverse complement strand
GGATGCAGGGGCAAGCGTTTTTGCCTACTTTTTCCGCGACTGGAAAAAGTAGGTCGCCCAGCAGGGCGAAACAGAGCTACCGGATACACGAAAAATCGGACTTGGCGCGGTGCTTATCCACCGCACCACAAAGCTATGGTCGCGCTCAAAAACAGGTCATATCAGCTCAATCCCGCTCGCAAAATCCCCGAAAACCCCCTGTTCCAAGCCCTCCCCGAACCTCCTGTCACAGAACCGCCATATCCCCCACCTACCGTCCGCTGCAGTTCCGGGATGGACCCGGTAAACACCGTTCGGGGGATTGTTCATGAGCACATACCGCAGCGGCATCCGCCATGCAGGATTCCGCATCAGCCTGCTGGCCCTGGCCGTCAGCGCCGGTTCGGCCTGGGCCGAGGAGCCGCTTGTCATGGAGCACGTCGAAGTCATTGGCCAAGCGGTCAGCATCGACGAGGCACTGAAGGACCAGCGCAATTCCGACAGCGTGAAGAGCGTGGTGCATGCAGACGGCATCGGCCAGCTGCCGGACGACAACGCCGCCGAGGCGCTGCAGCGCATTCCGGGCATCTCGGTCGAGCGCGACCAGGGCGAAGGGCGCTTCGTCAGCGTGCGCGGCATCGCGCCGGACCTGAACAGCGTCACCATCAACGGCACCCTGGTCCCATCGCCGGAGAGCGATCGCCGTGCCGTGGCGCTCGACGTGCTGCCATCGGAGCTGGTGCAGTCGCTGTCGGTGGTCAAGACGCTGACGCCGGACATGGATGCCAATTCCCTGGGCGGCACCATCGAGGTACAGAGCCTGTCGGCCTTCGACCATGACGGGCTGTTCTACAGCCTCAGCGGCGAGGGCAGCCATGACGACAACGTCGACAAGACCAGCCCGAAATTCTCCGGCGCCATCAGCGACCGCTTCAGCCTGGGCGATGGCGTCGACAATTTCGGCGTCGCCGCAGCCGTCAGCTGGCAGGAGCGCGACTTCGGCTCGGACAACGTCGAGACCGGCGGCAAGTGGGACTTCGCCGACGACGGCGCGCGGCTGGAGGAACTCGAGCAGCGCGACTACGAGATCACCCGAGAGCGCACCGGCTTCGGGCTGAACTTCGACTACAAGCCGGACGATGTCAGCAGCTACTACCTGCGCACGCTGTACAGCCGCTTCAAGGACACCGAAACGCGTAACGCCGCCGGTGTCGCCTTCGAGGATTCGCAGCTGCCGGGCGAGACCGGTGACGCCGAGGGCTGGCGCGAGCTGAAGTCCCGCGAGGACACCCAGACCGTGCAGTCCTACGTGTTCGGCGGCGAACGCATGATGGGCCTGTGGACCCTGAGCGGGCAGGCCGGTTACAGCCAGTCGCGCGAGCGCAATCCGGGCGGTATCGCCAGCGCGACTTTCGAGGGCGATTTCGCCGATGCCGGCTTTTCCAGCAGCCGCAAGCCGCGCCTGACGATCGATTCGTCCTTCTACGACCCGGCGTCCTTCGAGCTGGATGAAGTGGAGTGGGAGAAAAGCGACACCCGCGACCGCGAGAAGAACATCCGCCTGGACCTGGCGCGCGAGTACGACATCCAGGGTTACGCCGCGCAGGCCAAGTTCGGCGGCAAGCTCAGCCGCCGGCACAAGGACAACGATAACGAGGTCTGGAAATACGACGATTTCGACGACCTGACTCTGGCCGACTTTCAGGGCGGCAACGTCGACTATGCGCTCGGCCGCTTCGGCCCGGGCATCAGTGCCTCGGCCATCGAGGGCGCGATTGGCGGTCTGGATGCCAGCGAGTTCTACGACGAGGAGGAGTCGCGCATCAACGACTTCGACATGCACGAGGACATCAACGCCGCCTACCTGATGAACACCGTGGATATCGACCGCTGGCGCGTCATCGCCGGCCTGCGCTACGAGGGCACGCGCTTTCGCGCCAAGGGCACCGGCCTGCGCGATGACCAGTTTGAGTCGATCTCCAGCAGCAGTCGTTATGACCACTGGCTGCCGGGGCTGCACCTGCGCTACCAACTGACCGACGACACCATGATCCGTGCCGCCTGGACCAACAGCGTGGTGCGCCCGACCTTCGGCCAGCTGGCGCCCGGTTTCGTCATCGACGGCAACGACGCCGAGTTCGGCAACCCCGATCTCAAGCCGCTGGAATCGATCAACTACGACCTTGGCATCGAGCACTACATGGGCCGCGCCGGCGTGGTGTCGGCGTACCTGTTCTACAAGGACATCGACAACTTCATCTACAACACCGATCTGGCCGGCACCGGCCAGTGGGCCGCGTTCGACGAAGCGCTCAGTTTCCAGAACGGCAGCAGCGCGAAGCTCTACGGCCTGGAGCTGGCCTACTCGCAGAAGCTCGACTGGCTGCCGGCGCCGTGGAACGGTCTGTTGCTGGGCGCCAACGCCACCTTCAGCCAGTCCGACGCGGACATCGAAGGGCAGGGCATGCAGCGCAGCATCGACCTGCCGAATCACTCCGACACGGTCGGCAACCTGATGCTCGGCTGGGAAAACGACCGGCTCAACCTGCGCCTGGCTGCGAACTACAAGTCGGACTACCTCTACGAGGTGGCTGGCATCGACGACGAGGCGCACGACCTGTACGTCGACGACCAGCTGTTCGTCGACTTCAAGGCCGGCTACTTCCTCACGCCGAGCCTGCAGCTGACCTTCGAGGCGCTGAACCTGACGGACGAGTCCTACTACGTCTACAGCGGCCGCCGCGCCTACAACGCCCAGTACGAAGAGTACGGCCCGACCTACAAGCTCGGCCTGACCCTCACCCACTTCTGACCCCATGCCGCTCCGGTGCCCGCCGTTCCCCTTTTCGGTCGGGCGCCGGCAGGCGGCAGCCTGAATGGATACACCATGAACGCATTACCCAAAACCATGCTGCTCGGCCTGTGCATCGCATTGGCGGCCTGCCAGTCCACGCAACCAGATACACCGGCGAAGTCGGCCCAGCTGAACATCAGCGAACCGCTGCTGGTCGGCCTCGAGTACGCCCAGCTGCTAAACGGCGACACCCCCTGGACCGGCGCCGACCGTGTGCAGGTCGATGACCAGGGCCTGCAGCTGCTGGATGCCGCCGGTAACAGCCTGGCGCGCCACGCCGGGCGCTTCGAAGGACTGGACCATCGCGTCGACCGCCAGGGCCTGCTGCTCGCCACGGTCGAGCGCAAGCGCCAGCAGGCGATGCTGATCGGCCTGAATGCCGCGCGTGCCTGGAGCCAGCCGCTGTACCTGCCGCGCACAGCATTCGCCATCGAGGGGCTTTGCCTGTACCGCGACAGCGCGCACAACGACTTCGTGTTTCTGCTCGGTGAGGAGGGCGTCGGCGAGCAATGGCTGGTCGGCAGTCAGGGCCGCCTGCTCGATGAGGCGCGGCGGGTGCGCGGGCTCAGCCTGCCGCCGCAGAGCGCCTTCTGCCAGACGGACGATGCCAGTGGGCAGCTCTATGTCAACGAGGAGTCCGTCGGCTTTTGGCGTTACCCGGCCGACGCCGAGGCGCCGTTGCAGCGTGAGCCGGTCGATCTGCGCCAGCCGTTCGGCAGCCTGGCCCATGCCGCAGCGGGCATGACCCTGGTGCCGGGCGGACTGCTAGCGCTCGATCCCGAAGCCTCGGTGCTGCATCTGTACCGGCAGAACGAAGCCGGCTGGCAAGCCGATGAGGTCATCGCACTGGACGGTTTCGACGAACCGGAACGCATCAGCGCGCGCCGCGGTGCCGAGGGCGTCGAGCTGCTGCTGGCGGACGAACGCGGCCTGCAGTCGGCCCGTCTGGACTGGCAACCGACCGCGCTGTCGCAAGCCGCGCCGATCGTCAGCCTGCCGGCCGCGGTGGAGACCGGCCCGGTGCCGAGTCTGGGTGATGCCGCCGATGATCCGGCGATCTGGGTCCATCCGCGCGATCCGGCGCAGAGCCGCGTGCTTGGCACCGACAAGAAGGGCGGGCTGGTGGTGTACGACCTGGACGGCCGTCAGGTGCAGGACCTGCGCGCCGGCCGGCTGAACAACGTCGATGTGCGCAGCGGCTTCCGCCTCGGCAGCAAGCGCGTGGACCTGGCCGTGGCCAGCAATCGCGATCACAACAGCCTGCACCTGTTCGCCATCGACCGGGCGAGCGGGGTGCTCCGCGATGTCGGTGAGGTCGCCACGCCGCTGAGCGAAATCTATGGCCTGTGCATGTTTCAGGATCGCCAGGGCACTACCTACGCCATCGCCAACGACAAGGACGGCACCTTCCTGCAGTACCGCCTCGATGGAAGCTCCGGCCAGCCGCGTGGCGAGCTGGTGCGGCGCTTCAAGCTGGACAGTCAGCCCGAGGGCTGCGTGGCCGACGACCGCAGCGAGCGGCTGTTCGTCGGTGAGGAAGACGTCGCGGTGTGGGCGGTCGATGCCCGCGCCGAAGTGCCGGGAATGCCGGAACAGGTCATCGGTGTCGGCGGGCCGGTCTACGACGACATCGAAGGTCTGGCCATCTACCACGGCGAGCGCGGTGACTACCTGGTGATTTCCAGCCAGGGCAACGACAGCTACGTGGTGCTCGATGCCCAGGCCCCCTACGCCGTGCGCGGCGCCTTCCGCATCGGCCTGAACGCCGAGCGCGGCATCGACGGAGCGTCCGAGACCGATGGGCTGGAAGTCACCTCGGCCAACCTCGGCGGCATCTGGAACCGCGGAATGCTGGTGGTGCAGGACGGCCGCAAGCGCATGCCCGAGGGCACGCAGAACTACAAGTACCTGCCCTGGTCGGCGATCGCCGATGCGCTGGGGCTGGACTGACGTCATCGCCCGCTAACCGACCCGCCATCCAATAGCAGCTGCCCCAGTCGGGGCAGGAGGAAACGATTCATGCAAACGACTCTCGAGCACATGTCCATCTGGGGTTTGATCAGCGAAGCCAGCCTCGTGGTCCAGGCGGTGATGATGATTCTGGTCCTGGCCTCGGTTTCGAGCTGGTACCTGATCATCCGTCGCAGTGTGGCGTTGCGCAGCGCCGAACGCCTGCAGCGCGGCTTCCTGCAGCGCTTCCGGCAGGGCGGCGATCTTGCCCAGCTCTATCGCGAAGGCCAGGCGCAGCCGTTGCCGGACGAGGCCGCGCTGCAGCGCATCTTCCTCGCCGGTTACGGCGAGTTCGCCCAGCTGCAACGCCAGCCGGGGATCGCGCCGGATGTGGTGGCGCAGGGTGTCGAGCGCAGCCTGTACGTGGCTGTCGCCGAACAGGAGGAGCGTCTGGAGAAGGGCCTGCAGTTTCTCGCTACGGTCGGCTCGGTCAGCCCTTACATCGGCCTGTTCGGCACCGTGTGGGGGATCATGAATTCCTTCCTCGGCCTGTCGCAGGTGCAACAGGCGACGCTCTCGACCGTCGCGCCGGGCATCGCCGAAGCGCTGATCGCCACGGCCATCGGCCTGTTCGCGGCGAT
>DNMQ01000194.1 GCA_003488145.1 Pseudomonas sp. | reverse complement strand
ACCCCGACCTCGAACAGCAGCGCATCACGGGCATGGGCTTCGGCTTTGTAGGTCGTGGCAAGGTCGGTCACGATGATCCCGGCACCGTCCTGGCGGGTTTCGGCTACCCCGTAGGCGAACAGGAAGCGCGCCCGCGCCTCGGAAATCATCGAGATCATCGAATCGTTGGCCAGATGGTTGCCGGCGTTGATGTCGGTGATTCGTACAGTGAGCTGGGTGGAAAAGCAGTACTGGTCTTCCGGGAAATGCAGGGTAAGACGCGCCATGGGTCGCTCGGTAATCGGTAGAAGGCGCGCATTCTAGCGTTGTGTTCTTCGCCGGGGTTAGATACGCGCTCGTGGCTGCAGTCTTGACCGCGAATGAGCTGGCACCGGGCGGCCCCAATTGCGGCCGAGGCGCTTCTAATGGAAACCCGCGTATAGCGGATCCTGCACGTAGCCATGCGTTGCCGGCCGCCAATGGAGCGGAGACCGGCCCCGCAACCTCTATCCGTCAGCCCGCCCGATGCAAACCACGCTGCGCTTGTGCGCCACTGTGCTGCAGACGCTGCCGGATCAACTGCAGGCGCGCGTCGATGAAGGGAGTGACAAGGGCAAAACACTCGGGCGGGCTCAGCCTCGGTTGGGCTGCATGTATCACGCTGCGCTCCAGCTTGCCGACCAGCCGCTTCAGCTCCATATCGGTGTCTGTAACCATGCGCCGACAGAGTGCTTTCAGGCGCTTTTGCAAGGCCGGCGTGCAGCCGCCCTGATTCGAGGCGACGACGCAGAGGCCGCGCAGGCGTGCCACGTCTTCCAGTTCGCGGCAGGCGCGAGCGGCTTCGGCGGGTTCGTTGCTCGACATCGGCGCCCGCTTCTCAAGCGTATCGATAAGGGTTTCGATCAGAGCGCAATGCCCGTCGAAATCGGCAGGGTTGTTGCGCAGAACCAGCCAGCCTTCGGTTATCGAATACGCATCGGGCAGGGCACTGCGCTGTTGCAGACGTTGCGTCAGGCTTGTCGCCAGCGCGCAGCGCAGCGCTACCGCAGTGGGTTCGCTCTGTACGCCCAGACCGCGATGCTGTTGCAGCAGGCGGAGAATCTCCAGGTCTTCCTGAACTGCCAGCAGGCGTAACTGCGCTACGCGTCGGGAATGTTGTGCGCTGGCCATGCCGTTCAGATAGTGGCCCAGCATCAACAGTGCACAGGTGATCGCCAAGGTCGCGGTGATGGTCATTCTGCAAATCCCTGAAGTGAGCGCGCGGCACTGCCGCGCGGGCAACAAAAAAGGCGTCCGGACCGGCATGTCGAAACATGCGGTGCAGGGACGCCTTCGTCTTTGCCGGACGCCTTCGTTGGCTCGGCCAACCCATCTAGCAAGCTGCTTGCCAGCCTGCCGCTTGCTGCAGGCTTTCGGCTGAACGCCGCGTAGTGGCGGATGGCGGCGTTGCAGCTGTCTCACGGTCCATGCCGAGGGACCGCGAGTACGCTCGCCGATGGTGCGCTTGGTCGAGCGGTTGCACTGCGGGCGGGCAGCTCACTGCCCAAGCAGCTCGTTCATGGCGATGATCTGCTCGGCGACCTGGATCAGCTTCTGCTGGCGACTCATCGCCTGGCGGCGCATCAGGGTGTAGGCCTCTTCNNATGCCCTCGACGATATAGGCGCTGACCCCGGCGCGGATGGCCTGACGCATGGCATCCGGGTCACTGTCGTCGGTGAACATGACGATGGGCCGTGGTTGATCGCGGCTGACCAGCACTACTTGCTCCAGCACATCGCGGCCCGGTGAGTCGGTGTCGATCAGCACCACGTCGGGGCGGATTGTCTCGACCCGCTCGGGCAGATCGATGGTCAGGCCGGATTCATCGATGACTTCGAAGCCGGCCTCGATCAGCGCGCTTCGCAGGCGCCCGATCTTGCGTGGGGTGTCGTCGATCAGCAGGATGCGCAACATGCCTGATCCCCTGCTCAAAGTGCTGCCGCCATGGCCTGATCGGCCATGGCGTGCAGCGGGAAACTGCGGGCGTAGGCTGCCGGATCGCTGCCGTCCCAGGTCTTGCCATCCATCAGCGTGGCGCTGCGCAGGGGCGACTCCGGCACGGTAATACCCAGCGCTTCGGCAGCCTGTCGGTACAGCTCGATCTGTTGCACCTGGCTTGCGACCAGCTGGTAGTCCGGGTCCTGGCGCAATAAACCCCAGCGCCGCAGCTGGGTCATGAACCAGAGGCCGTCGGACAGGTAGGGCATGTTCGCCGCGCCATCGGCAAAGAAGCGCAGCGGGTGTTGGTCATTCCAGGCGTTGCCCAGCCCATTCTGATACGAGCCGAGAAAGCGTGATTCGATGGCTGCCAGCGGCGCGTTGACATACTCGCTCCCGGCAATCAGCTGTGCGGTGCTGCGGCGGTTTTCCTGGCTCTGGTCGATGAAGCGACTCGCTTCGAGCACCGCCATCACCAGTGCGCGCGCGGTGTTGGGGTACTGCTCGACGAATGCGCGGGTGCAGCCGAGCACCTTTTCCGGATGATCCGGCCATATCGACTGGCTGGTTGCGAGGGTGAAGCCGATCCCCTCGGCGATCGCCTGCGCACCCCAGGGTTCGCCGGCACAGAAACCGTCGATGCGCCCGGCCTGCAGGTACGCCACCATCTGCGATGGCGGCAGCACCAGCGTCCGCACATCCTGCAGCGGGTGGATACCATTGGCGGCCAGCCAATAATAGAGCCACAGCGCGTGGGTGCCGGTGGGGAAGGTATGCGCGAGAGTCAGGCGTGCACCGCTTTGGCGCACGCTGTTGCGCAATGCCTCGGGATCGGTCACGCCGGCAGCCTTGAGCGGGGTCGACAGGTTGATGCTCTGGCCGTTCTGCGCAAGCCCCATGAGCACCGCCATATCCACGGCGCGGCTGCCGCCGATTCCCAGGTGCACGGCATATATCAGTCCGTACAGGCCGTGCGCTGCGTCCAGTTCACCGCCGATCAGCTTGTCGCGCAGGCCCGACCACGAGTTCTGGCGGTGCAGGTTGAGCGTCAGCCCGAAGGGCTGGGCGAAGCCCTGGGTGGCGGCGACAATCAGCGAGGCGGCATCGGTAAGTGGCAGAAAGCCCAGGTTGAGCGAGCTCTTTTCCGGTGCATCGCTGCCGGCGACCCAGGCCAGTGCATCGTGGCGGGGCGACGTGGAGGGTTCGGTCATGCTGTGGGCCTTTCGATTGCGAAGCGTGCGGTACAGGTAACCGTGCACGACGGATCAGGAGTGGTCTATGCCAAGCCTGAAGCAAGCGATATGCCAGCGAGAAAGTGGTGCGCCATGCGGTGCCCGTGCACCGCGTTGGTCAGGCGCGTCTGGTGTGAAGCGGTGTGGCGTTGCCGGTCAGCGTGGATACAGTGGTGGCAGGGCGCTGTGGTCCTGCTCGACACTCGGACTGATCGCTGGAGGGAGCGTCTGGATCGCCTGCCACAGCGCCTCGCCCTGCCAGCGCTGGCCGGCTTCGCTGTATAGCGCGCCGTTGAGCCCGTCGAGCGCATCGGACAGCGGCACGAAGCGCGCAGCCATATCGGCCAGCGTCTCCGGCTGTTGCCGCGCCCAGGCATCCAGCGCCTGGCGAGTGGCCTGCGAGTCGTTGGCCTGGCAGGCGCGGCGCAGGTCGTCGAGCAGGCTGCGCGGGGTTGGGCCGGGTTGCACTGCACGCTGTACCGCGGGTTGCCGCCGCGCGTGTAGCCACAGTCCGAAGCCGGCGAGGGTGGACAGGGCGAAGAGCAGGGTACTCAGCTGCCAGGGCCACAGTAGCTGCTGCTCGGCAGGTAATGGCGTTGCGGCCGGTTGCAAGGCGGGTGTCGGCGCGAGATTCGGATTATAGGCGACATTCAGGGTCCGTTCGTCCAGCGTGGTGCGTTCTAGCCGGTCTTCCACGGTGTTCCACCAGACCACTTCCACCGCGGGTAGCTGCAACGCGCCGCTGCGCGTGGGAATCAGCGCCTCGCGCTGCTCCCGGCTACCGACCAGACCCGCGCCACTGACTTCGTTGGCCAGGATCGGTTGATCCGGGTAGCGGCGCAGGTCGGGGCTCTGGGCAGAACCGATGGCGGGCAACTGGGTGCTGGTCAGGCCTTCGGCCTTGAGCAACAGGCTGCGGGTGAGCGATTCGCCGGTCTGTGCCTGATCGGGCTCCGGGCTCCAGGCCTCGACCAGGGTCAGGCTGCGTGCCGGCAGCCAAGGCGCCGCGGCGGGGTAGTCCGCCGGTTTGCGCTTGACCGTCAGCGGGATGCTTGGTGACCTGACCTGCGTCGAGCGGCCCGAACGCGAGCCGAACAGCGGGTTGCTGCCATTGGTCACGGTGGTGGCGCTGAACAGTTGGGCAGGGATGGTCAGCTCGCCGGACTTCTGCGGGAACAGCGCATAGCGCACTTCGATGACGCCGTGGCGAATGCCGTTGATGGTTTTCTCGTAGGTGCGTGGCTCACCGAGCCGTTCGACCAGGGCTTCCGGCATCTGCAGCGGCGAGAGGGTGCTGTCGTCGTACAGCGAAACCGAATGATAGATGCGCAGGGTAAGGATCACCTGGGCCTGAACGTAAACGTTTTCCTGATCGACGCTGGCATCGATGAAGATCGGGGCCAGCTGGTCGCTTTCGGTATTTTTCAGCGATTCCTGGACCATCAATGTGATCGGCTCGCTGCGCCAGTCGCCCAGTTGCAGCGGCGGGATGATCACGTAGCCGGTCTGCTTCGGCCGCAGGGTAATCAACCAGCGTGTGATCGCATAGGCTTCGCCGTTGCTGCTGGAAAGCTGGTTGACCTGACGGGTGTCGAACACCTCGAACAATGGCTCCAGCGGCTGCAGGTCGGGCTTGCCGAATACCGTGCTGCCCTGGCTTTCCAGGCTCAGCTCCAGGGTTTCGTCAATGCTCAGCTGGGTGCGGTCAACCCGGGCGAACAGGCCGGCGGCTGCGGCCTGACCAGCAAGGAGGCCGAGCAGAAGAAAAGCCATCAGGCGCATCATCGATTGGTTTCCTGGTGCTTGCGTTGTTCGTAGAGAAATTTCCTTCGCAGCAGCTCGCCGGGATCGTCCGGAATCTGCCGCAACCATTGCTCCATCGCCTGTTGCCGCTCTTGCTCGGGAAGCGCTTCGTGTTGCGCCTGGGCCGCGCTGCCATCCATTTCTTCGGTCTCGGGCGTGGCTTCGGTTGTCGATGGCTGCGAGGCGCCGCTGGCTTCGCTGGACGGCTCGACCTGGGCATCCTCTGGCGAAGGGGAATGGGCAGAGCCCGCTTCCTGTGATTGCGGCTGCTCGGGTTGCGGCAGTGGTTCTTCGGTTTGCTCGTCCTGCTGATTCTGTTCCTGCTCGGGCTCGGGCTGTTCCTGCTGGCGGCGCAGCAGCTCTTCGATCAGCGCCTTGTTGCGCTGCGCCGCCTGTAGATCAGGCTGCAGGTCCAGCGCCTGGTCATAGGCTTCGATGGCGGCCTCGAAGGCTTCGCTACGAGCCAGGGCATTGCCACGGTTGTAGTGATCGGCGGCCGTGTTGCCTTCGGCGAACAGTTCTGCCGCGCCGCCATAGTCGCCGGCCTGATAGCGGGCGGTGGCCTGCCAGCGGCGATCGGTGAAGCGCTCGGCGGCCTCGGCCGGCCGCTCCGCGTCCAGCAGGCGTTGGCCCTGCTGATCGCGACGTAGCCAGAGATCCTGTAGCTCGAAGGCATTGGCAGGCTGCGGCTGCAGCAGCAATAGCGGTAGGCAGAACAACCAGCCGCGGCGACCGGCGAGGGCGGCCAGCAAGAGCAGTGGCAACAGCAGCCAGTGCCCCTGATCCAGCCAGGCTTCCAGCCGCGTGATTTCATCGTCCTGGCGCAACGTGCCAGTTTGATCGAGCAGACCGAGGGCCGTCAGGTCGTCGTCACCCAGCCGCGCGCGCTGATAGCGCCCTCCCAGCTCGTTGGCCAGGCGTTGCAGTCTGGCGTTGTCCAGGCGCGGGATGAGGATTGCGCCTTGGGCATCCTTGATGAAACTGCCGTCCTTGCCGGCGATTGGCGCGCCTTGTTCGGTGCCGACGCCGAGTATCAGCAGTTGCTCGTTTCTGCCCTCCATCAGCGTGACGATGGCGCTGCGTTCGTGCTCGTCCAGGCTGCTGCCGATCAGCAGCAAGCGCCCGCGCCCCAGGCCAGCCTGCTCGAGCAGGGCGAGGCCTTTGGCCACGGCAAGGTCCGCGCGCTGGCCCTGCTCGGGCATCAGCGTCGGGTGCAGGGCGTCGAGCAGGTTGCGGGTGGTCGCCAGGTCATCGGATAGCGGCACCACGGTGTGGGCGCTGCCGGCGAATACCACGACGGCGGTCTGTACGTCCTGCCGGCGCTCGAGCAGATCCAGCAGCTTGCGCTTGGCCTGTTCCAGGCGAGTGGGTGGTGCGTCGCTGGCGAGCATCGATGGCGTGAGTTCCAGCAGCACCACCAGGGGATCGCTGCGCTTCATGCTCGGCTGTTCGAAGCGCTGCCAGCTGGGCCCGAGCAATGCGATGACCGCCAGCAGCCAGGCCAGGCCCAGCACCAGCCAGGGCAGGCGACTGTGGCGCAGTCGGCCACGGGTCAGCAGGGCGGCATGAAAGGCTTCCGGCAGCAGACGCTGCCAGCGCCCGACCTGCAGCTGCCGATGCCAGAGCCGCCACAGCAGCCAGATCAGCAGGGGCAGGATGAGCAGCCAGTATGGCCGCAACAGATGGGGTAGCAGTTCGCTCATCGGCGCTGTTCCCGTCGCCAGGCCAGGCGTTGCAACTGTGCGCTCCACAGGCTGGCCGCGACCATCAGCAGGCTGATCAGCAAAGCCGCCGACAGCGGCCAGATGTACAGGGCCTCGGCCACACGGGCCTGGGCTGGTTGCTGCGCTGCCGGCTCGAGACGATCCAGCGTGTCGCCGATCGCCTTCAGCTCTGCGCTCGACGAGGCGCGGAAATACTCACCGCCGGTTTGCTCGGAAATGGCGCGCAGCGTCGGCTC
>DNMQ01000389.1 GCA_003488145.1 Pseudomonas sp. | reverse complement strand
GTGCGCAAGCTGGCCGAGCGCACCGCCAACTCCACCAAGGAGATCGCACAGATGGTCGCGGCCATCCAGGAAGGCACCGAAGGGGCGGTGCAGGGCATGGAGCAGGGCGTGGCCAAGGTCAACGAGGGCGTCGCCCGGGCCCAGCGCGCTGGCGAAGCCATGGGCGGCATCCGCGAGGCGGCCAATCAGGTGCTGTTCACCGTGGCAGAGATTTCCAACGCGTTGCGCGAGCAGAGCGCGGCATCCGCCGAAATCGCCCAGAAGGTGACCACCATCGCCCGCATGGCCGAGGAAAACGGCGAGGCGGTGGGCAGCAACCACCACACCGCCAGCCGCCTGAGCGAACTGGCCGGCACCCTGCTGGACAACGTCAGCCGCTTCAAGGCCGGCTGACCGGCGAGCTGCAACGGCACCGTCCGATGCCGTCATTGCGGTTCAGAGTGGCCAGATCCAGAGAATCGCCGGCACCGCGCAAAGCACCACCAGAATCGACAATGGCAGTCCCAGCCGCCAGTAGTCGCCGAAACGGTAGCCGCCGGGCGCCATCACCAGGGTGTTGGACTGGTGGCCGATGGGGGTCAGGAAGGCGCAGGAGGCACCGATCGCCACCGCCATCAGGAAGGGGGCGACCGAGGCGTCCATGCCGCGCGCCAGGCTGATCGCCACCGGCGCCGCGAGCACCGCAGCGGCGGCATTGTTGACCACGTTGGAGATCAGCATCACCGCCACCATCAGCAGCGCCAGGGTCGCCGCCGCCGGCAACGACTGCCCCAGCTCCAGCAGGGCATCGGCGATCAGTTGCGAGCCGCCCGTGGTTTCCAGCGCCTGGCCCACCGGCAGCATCGCTGCCACCAGCACGATCACCGGCATGTCGATGCTCTCGTAGATGCGCCCCAGCGGAATCAGCCCGACCAGGATCATCACCAGCGCGCCGGTAACCAGTGCGGTGGCGGCCGGCAGCAGGCCGAAGGCGATGCTGGCCAGGGTGATGGCGAAGATGGCGCTGGCCAGCATCACGTTGCGCGGGGTGGTGATGCTCAGTCCGCGCGACGCCAGCGGCAGGCAGCCCAGGCTGTTCAGGCTCGACTGCAGGGCATCCTCACGGGCCTGCAGCAGAAGGATGTCGCCGGCGGCGAAGCGAATCTCGCCGAGGCGCTGGCGCAAGCGCTGGCCCTGGCGAGCCACGGCCAGCACGTTGACGCCGTGGCGCTCGCGCAGGTCGAGGCCGCTGGCGCTGGTGCCCACCAGCATGGAACCCGGCGAGACGATGGCCTCGGCCAGGGTCAGTTCGCCGTGCCGGCTCTTGTGGTTCTTCTCGGCCTTCTCTTGCTCGACGGCCTGCTCGGCGGCCTCCTGCTCGTCGCGGGCCTTGTTCTCCTGCTCCTCGACATCGGCCGCCAGCTCGACGCCGGTGACATCCAGCAGCGCCTTCAGACTGTCGGAGTCGGCCTCCACCAGCAGGATGTCGCCTTCGCGCAGCACCTCGTAGGTCGACGGCATGCGCTGGCGCTCGTCGCCGCGAATCAGCGCGATGACCTGCACATCGGCTTCATCCTCCACCGCGCCGATCAGCGCGTGCAGCGTGCGGCCCGCGTACTTGCAGCCTTCCGGCACGCGAACTTCGGTGAGGTAGGCGCTGATCTCGAACAGATCACCGTTGCCTTCCTGCTCCTGGCGCCGGGGCACCAGTCGCCAGCCGAGCAGGGCGATGAACAGCACGCCGGCCACCGTCACCGCCGCGCCCACCGGCAAAAAGGCGAACATGCCGAACGGCGCCTCGCCGGCTTCGGCGCGATAGCCGGCGATGATCAGGTTGGGCGGCGTGCCGATCAGCGTCAGGGTGCCGCCGAGCAGCGAGCCGAACGCCAGCGGCATCAGCAGGTAGGATGGCGAACGGCCGCTCTGACGCGACATCCAGATCGCCACCGGCATGAACAGCGCCAGCGCGCCGACGTTGTTCATGAAGCCCGAGCTCAGCGCGACGATCCCGGTGAGCGCCGCCACCTGCGCCCAGGGCCGCTCGCCGACCTGCATCAGCCGGCGCGCCACACTGTCCACCACGCCGGCATTGAGCAGACCGCGGCTGAGCACCAGTACCGCGGCCACCGAAATCACCGCCGGATGCCCCAGGCCGGCGAATACCTCCTCGGCCGGCACCACGCCGGTCAGCGCGCAGGCCAGCAATGCCGCGAGGGCGACCAGGTCGTAGCGCCAGCGATTCCAGACAAACAGCACCAGCGTCGCCGCCAGCACACCAAAGACGATCAGCTGTTCGCCGGTCATGTACTTCTTCTCCGATCCGCCAGGACGCCACGGCACATCGGCGCCGGCGTCGGGGCAGCAAAAATCATGGGAACAGTCATCGCGAGTGCCCGTGCGAGGCGGGCGGCCGTGCCGTCACATGGGGGCTGCGGCCGTAATAACAGACTGCCAGCCCGGTGCAAGGTGCCGGCAGGTTATGGCAAAAATCCGCGGCGCCGGGCAAGGTGGCTGCACAACAATTCGAAAGGTCCTTGCCATGCCTGAATCCGTTGCCCTGCACTGCACGGACGGTTTCACCCTCGCGGCACAGCTCTGGCGGCCTGCCGGTGCCGAGCGCGGCGCGGTGATCATCAGTTGCGCCACCGGTGTGCTGTCGCGCTATTACGCACGCTACGCGAACTTTCTTACCGAGCACGGTTTTGCCGCACTGACCTACGACTTTCGCGGCATCGGCGGGTCGAGGCCGCAGCGCCTGCGCAGCATGAAGATGCGCTGGCGCGACTGGGGCGAGTACGACTTCGATGCTGCGGTGCGCTTCATGCGTGAGCGCGAGCCGCACGGGCTGCTGGTGGCCGTGGGGCACAGCGCCGGCGGCTTCATGCCGGGCTTCGCCGAGGCCGCCGGTGAGGTGGACCGTTACCTCAACGTCGCCGGGCAGTATGCCTACTGGCGCGACTACGCCGCCGAGCGGCGCCTGCAGATGTACGCCAAGTGGCACCTGTTGATGCCGGCGATGACCCGCCTGGTCGGCTACTTTCCCGGTCGCCGTCTTGGCTGGCTGGAAGACCTGCCGGC
>DNMQ01000330.1:497-5203 GCA_003488145.1 Pseudomonas sp. | reverse complement strand
GCGTTGCGGATCAGCGTGCCGGCGTATTCCGGGTTGCGCTCGAGTGCTGCGGCGCTCGCCGGGAACAGCGGGGCGAAGAGATCGTATTCGAGCAGCAGCTCGAAGGTGCGCTCGGCCTTGCCGCCGAGGAATAGCTTGAGCACTTCGTCGAACAGGCGTGCCGAGGGAATGCCGTCGAGCAGGTCGGCGAGGTCGACGATGGGTTCGGCGCTGTGCCGTTCGATCTCGAAGTCGAGCTTGGCGGCGAAACGCACGGCGCGCAGCATGCGCACCGGGTCTTCCTGGTAGCGCTGCTCGGGGTCGCCGATCAGACGGATCAGGCGATTGCGGATGTCGTGTACGCCACGGGTGTGGTCGAGGATGCGCTCGGAAGTCGGATCGTAATACAGCGCATTGATGGTGAAGTCGCGGCGCTGGGCGTCGTCTTCGAGGGTGCCATAGATGTTGTCACGCAGGATGCGGCCGCTCTCGTTGCGCGAAGCGAGATGGCTGGCGTCGTCGTCATCCTCTTCCGGATGGTTGGCACGGAAGGTGGCGACCTCGATGATCTCGCGACCGAAATGCACATGCACCAGCTTGAAACGGCGTCCGATCACGCGGGCGTTGCGGAATTCGGCGCGGACCTGTTCGGGGGTCGCGCTGGTCGCGACGTCGTAATCCTTGGGATTCAGCTGCAGCAGCAGGTCGCGCACGCAGCCGCCGACCACATATGCCTCGTAACCCGCCTGCTGCAGTCGTTCGACCACGCTCACCGCGTAACGACTGATCTCGTTGCGATGCAGGGAATGCTGTCGGCTGGACAGAATTTCAGGTGTGCGGCGGGGATGCGGGATGCGGCGCAGAGGAAGACGAAAAGACTGGAACAGCTTTTTCAGCATGGGGGGCAACTGTGTGGCGGAAGACGGGCCGGTGTCGCGAATGGCCGCGAAACCTGCGCGGATTCTAGCACCGAGAGTGCTGGATGTTGAACGATGCGCAGGGAGGTGTCAAAAAGCATCGTGCGCCGCGTCACGCAGGCAGTGCTTGGCGCAGGGCGGAGGCCACGCGATTGTCGAGCAGTAAGACTGCTGTGAAGGAAAATGGGTAAGCCCCGGATAGCACAAAGGGGAGCCGAAGCTCCCCTTTGAATACTGTTGCGTGCTTTATTGTTATTAGTCGCTCAGGCGTTGCTGTTTTTGTTGTTCGCCTGTTCCATCGGGCCGTGGCCGTCAGGAGCACTCCACACTGGGAGCTAATAGCAAACGGATTTCTTTGGTCGCTGACTTTGCCTTGATCTTCGATCCAACCAGTGCGGGCCCTGCTNNCGTCTTGTTCTTATTGTGGGATCTGCTTGTTATTGTTGTTGTGCCCGTAAGTAAGCAGTTGCCGTGCCAGATTTTGAAAGTCCTTATTTATCAATGGCTTGGTCATTATCTAGACTGAGGTGGGCAATAAAAAACCGGGGCAGCGTTACCGTTGCTCCCGGTTTTTGTTACGAGTCATGGCGGGCGGTAACAGATTACCCGGCCGCGCTACTCGACTTGCGCCGCGGAATTCCCAGGCGCTGGCGGCGTTCCCACAGACATTTGCGGCTGATGCCCAGCTTGCGAGCCAACTCGGTCTCGGTCATGTGATCCTGATGCTCGAGCACGAAGTGCTGGAAGTAGTCCTCCAGCGACAGATCCTCGGTCGGCTCGTTGCCCGTGGCAATGCCGCGAATGGTGCCAAGGGGCTCGTCGAAATCGTCGTCCAGTTCGTCCAGCTCGATATCAATGCCCAGCAGCTCGGCATCAATCTCCGGGCTTTCGCTGAGAATGGCTGCGCGCTCGATCGCGTTTTCCAGCTCGCGAACATTGCCCGGCCACGAGTAGTGACGGATCGCCTGCTCGGCATCGCGGGAAAAATGCAGGTCGTCGCTGCTCATGCGCTCGCCCTGGCGTGCCAGGAACGCTTTGGCGATCTCCAGCACGTCACCACCCCGCTCGCGCAGCGGCGGCAGCTTGAGCGCGATGACGTGCAGGCGGTAATAGAGGTCTTCACGGAACTGGCCGGTCTTGGCCAGGGTTTTCAGATCGCGGTGCGTGGCAGCGATCAGGCGTACGTCGACCTTCTGTGACTGCACCGAACCAACCCGGCGGATCTCGCCTTCCTGCAGGACCCGGAGCAGACGTGCCTGTGCCTCAAGCGGCAGTTCGCCGATCTCGTCGAGGAACAGCGTGCCACCGTCAGCGGCTTCGACCAGCCCGGCGCGGCCAGCGCTGGCGCCGGTGAAGGCGCCTTTCTCGTGTCCGAACAGTTCGGATTCGATCAGCGTTTCCGGGATGGCCGCGCAGTTGACGGAAATCATCGGGGCCTTGGCGCGGCGCGAGAGGTTATGCAGCGCGCGGGCGACCAGTTCCTTGCCGGTGCCCGATTCGCCCTGGATCAGCACGTTGGAATCGGTCGGTGCGACCTTGCGGATCTTGCCGAACAGGTCCTGCATGGGCGCGCAGTGGCCGATGATGCCGATGTCTTCTCGGTCGGTTGTCGCTGAGGCGGCGCTTGCGCCACGGGAGGGCTGCGCCTGTACCGCGGTGTTGTGCTGATGGTCGGTGAGGATGCGTGCCACGGTCTGCAGCATCTCGTCATGGTCGAACGGTTTGGCAATGTAGTCGACCGCGCCCATCTTCATCGAGTCCACCGCCGAGCGCAGGCTGGCGTAGCTGGTCATGATCAGTACCGGGGTACCTTCGGCGAGCTTGATCAGCTCGGTGCCGGGGGCGCCGGGAAGTCTCAGGTCGCTGACGATGAGGTCGAAACCCGGGATGCTGTAGCGCTCCTGTGCTTCCTGCACCGAGCCGGCTTCGCTGACCTCGTACTGGTTACGCTCGAGGAGGCGTCGCAGGGCGGAGCGGATGATGGTTTCGTCTTCGACGATCAGAATGTGTGACATCAGTACTCTCTCGACGGTCTGGAGGCATAACCGGTAAAGGGCCGGTACGGCAGTCGCCTCTTCAACTTACGGCATGGGACGCTTCGACATGCCGCGGCAGGGTGATGCGAAAACGGGTGCCGCGCTGTGTTTCCGGGTCGGCCGGGCTGTCGATATCGATCTGGCCATAATGCTCTTCAATGATCGAATAGACCAGCGCGAGGCCCAGGCCGGTGCCTTCGCCAGGGTCCTTGGTGGTGAAGAATGGCTCGAACAGCCGGTCCTGGATGTCCTTCGGAATGCCGCTGCCTTCGTCCTCCACCGTCAGGTACACCGTCTGTTCGGCAACTTCGCTGCTGATGCGGATCAAGCCGCCTTGCGGCGATGCGTCGCGGGCGTTGGATAGCAGGTTGATCAGCACCTGGGCGAGCCGCTGCGGATCGCCCTCGGCGAAATGCGTCGGATCGCAGATGTTGATGAACTGCACTTCGGTGCGGTTGCGGTTGAGCGAGAGCAGGCCGATGGCGTCCTGCGTCACCTGCGCCAGGCTCACCGGATACAGCTGCTGCTGGCGCTCGCCGGCGTGGGCGAAGCTCATCAGCGATTGCACGATGCGCGATACGCGTTTGGTCTGCTCGATGATCTGGCCGCTGATCTCGACGATCTCTCCATCGCCTTCACGTTCGTCCCGCAGGTTCTGCGCCAGGCAGGCGATGCCGGTGATCGGGTTGCCGATCTCGTGCGCCACGCCGGCGGCCAGGCGGCCAATGCTCGCCAGGCGTTCGGAGTGAACCAGGCGGTCTTCGAGCTGCTGTGTTTCGGTCAGGTCCTCGACCAGCAGCACGAGGCCGCTGTTGCCCGGTGCCAGTGGCTCGGCAATGGCTGCCTTGTGCAGGTTGAGGCAGCGGCGATGGCCGTTGTGCGCCAGGCGCTGCTTGTGCAGGTGTTCGTCGGCCTGCGCGATAAACCCGCTCAGCAGGCTGCGCCAGGGCTCGGCGATGGTCGAGAGACGCGAGCCGACGACTTGCAGCGCGGGGATCTCGGTGAGCTCCTCGAGCGCACGGTTCCACATGAGGATTTCCTGATCCTTGGCCAGCGAGCAGACCCCCATGGGCAGCTCTTGCAATGTCTGGCGGTGATAGCGGCGCAGGGCGTCCAGTTCCGCGGCCAGGCCGGTCAGGCGCGAGTGATACTCCTCCAGCCGGCTTTCGATGAAGTGGATGTCCTCGGTGATGTAGCCGTCGGCACCGTTCTTGTAGGCCAGGAAGTTCTCGACGATGTCCTGGGCTACGCTGGGGCCCATCAGGCCGGAGAGATTGGCTTCGATGCGATCGCGCAGGCGGCGCAGCGCGTAGGGGCGATGCTCGTCGAACGGTAGCTGCAGATCGCGCAGGGCCTGTTCCACCTCGCGTTGCGCGGTCTTGGCGCCCAATGGCTTGGCCAGCTGGGTGGCGAATTCCTGCGGAGACGCGGCGATCAGTTCGCGCCGTTGCGGGCGGCGGACGTTCTCCACGGCGCAGGCCTCGGCAGCGCTCTGCTCCTCGGGGCTGGTTTCACTGAAGATCGAGAACAGCGAGAACGCCAGGACGTTGACCGCCAGTGACGCGATTGCCGCCAGATGCCAGCTGGTGTCGTCCAGTACATAGACGACGTTGAACAGCGGAATGTAGAAGCCGTCCAGGTTGCCCACCAGCGGCAACAGCATGGTCACTACCCAGACGCCGATGCCGGCCAGCAGGCCCGCGATGTAGCCGCGGCGATTGGCGGTCGGCCAGTAGAGTACGGACAGCACGCCCGGCAGGAACTGCAGGGTGGC
>DNMQ01000330.1:0-461 GCA_003488145.1 Pseudomonas sp. | reverse complement strand
AAGCCGTAGCCGGCCATGATGATGGCGAAGATCAGGCTGCGGCGCGTCCACTTCAGCCAGCGGTAGATGTTGCCTTCGCTGGATGGCTGATACAGCGGCAGCACCAAGTGGTTGAGCGCCATGCCCGACAGTGCCAGGGTGCTGACGATGATCAGCCCGCTGGATGCCGAGAGACCGCCGACGAACGCCAGCAGCGCCAGGGTTTCGCTCTGTGCGGCGATGCCCAGGCCCAAGGTGAAGTACTCGGGGTTGGTGCTGACCCCCAGCTTGAGTCCGGCCCAGAGGATCAGCGGCACGGCCAGGCTCATCAGCAGCAGATAGAGCGGCAGGCCCCAGCTGGCGCTCACCAGGCCGCGAGGATCGAGGTTCTCGGTGAAGGTCATGTGATACATGTGCGGCATCACGATGGCCGAGGCAAAGAACACCAGCAGCAGTGTGCGCCAGGGCCCTTCCTGCAAGGG
>DNMQ01000329.1:732-3148 GCA_003488145.1 Pseudomonas sp. | reverse complement strand
ATTCAGGAAGGAGAGAAACTTTGGCTACCGATCCAATTTGGTCGCTGAGGAGTGTGGAGTGATGACTCCGGTCCTCTTGGAAAGGCGAAAAAATTACTCAAGCGCCTCAGGCAGAAAAGTGAATCAAGCCGTCTCACTCTTTGAACAACAACCACTCCGTCAAGGATGAACAACCCATGAAACCATTTATCGCTATAGCTTTTACTTCCGCCTTGGTATTGCAGGGCTGTGCGTTCGCCCCCGGCCAGTACCTCGATCCCGATGAGTTCAAGGAAGGCGCCGAAGCCGAGCACGGCACCGTTCAGCTGATCCGCATCACCCCCGAAATGCTCAAGGGTGACCTCGCCTCCGACGCGGGCACCTCCAGCAAGCAGGAACTGCTCAACTACAAGCCCGGCGCCTACCGCATCGGCGCCAACGACCTGCTCTACATTACCGTCTGGGACCACCCGGAGCTGACCGCGCCGTCCGGCCCGCAGCAGCAGCTGGATGCCAACGGTCGCCTGGTACGCCCCGATGGCACCCTGTTCTACCCGTACATCGGCAACATCGAAGCCGCGGGCAAGACTATTGAAGAACTGCGCGCCCTGATTGCGCGTCGCCTGACCAACTACATCGACAGTCCGCAGGTCGATGTATCCATCCTGCGCTTCGGCAGCCAGCGCGTCGTCGTTTCCGGTGCATTCGACACCGCCGGCGAAGTGCCGGTTACTACCGCTCCGATGACCATCACCCAGGCTATCGGTCAAGCCGGTGTGGATACCGAAACCGCAGACCTCACCGGTCTGACGCTCAAACGCGACGGTCGTGAGTACATGCTCGACGTCGACTCGCTGAACCGCCCCGATTCGTGGCTGCACCAGGTTTACCTGAAGGACGGCGACCAGCTGCACCTGCCATACAACGACCAGCGCAAGATCTACGTTTTGGGCGAGGTCAACCTGCCGCAAGCGCTGTCGTTCAAAGCCACCAATATGAACCTGATGGACGCAATCGGCACCGCTGGCGGCATTCGTCAGGAGACCGCCGATGGTGAGGCGCTGTACGTGATTCGCGGTGCTGAAGACATGATGACCGAGCCGGCCAAGGTCTTTCAGCTGAACGCCGATTCCCCCACCGCCTTTGCACTGGCCAAGCACTTCCCGCTGCAGCCGCAGGATGTTGTGTTCGTCGGTCCGGCCAACATCACCCGTTGGAACCGCTTCATCAGCCAGCTGCTGCCGTCGGCAAACGTCATCGGCATCGGTGCTGCAGCGGACTACAACCTGGGCCGCTAAGCAAAGCATGGCCTGATCGAATGATCGGGCTCCCAAAAGCCGCAGAGTCATCACTCGATGCTCTGCGGCTTTTTCGTGCCCGGGCTACGCATCTGGCGACCACCAGATGTCGATCTGTCGGGCTAACAGATCGCGTTCACAGCACGACTCGTCTTTATCGCCGACCAAAAAAAAGGGCCTGCTACGGCTTCGTAGTAGGCCCGTCTCCAGACGGTATCACTAAGCTGTTAGCGCACGGCTTCGAACAGGCCGGCAGCCCCCATACCGCCACCGACGCACATGGTCACCACGCCATAACGCAGGTTGCGCCGCTTCAGCTCACGGACGATATGCCCGGCGGTGCGCGAACCGGTCATGCCGAACGGGTGCCCGATCGAGATCGATCCGCCATTGACGTTGTACTTCTCGTTGTCGATGCCCAGCGTGTCGCGGCAATACAGACACTGCGATGCAAAGGCCTCGTTGAGTTCCCACAGATCGATGTCGTCGATCTGCAGCCCCTTGGCCTTGAGCAGACGCGGCACGGCGTATACCGGCCCGATGCCCATCTCCTCCGGCTCACAGCCTGCGACGGTGAAACCACGGAAAAAGGCGCGCGGCTTGAGGCCAAGTTCGATGGCCTTGTCCAGGCTCATCACCAGCGTCATGGACGCGCCATCGGACAGCTGCGAGGCGTTGCCGGCAGTGACCGAGCCGTCTTCGGCGAATACGGGTTTGAGTCCGGCCAGGCTTTCCAGCGTGGTGTCAGGACGGTTGCAATCATCCCCCTCGACCACGCCCTGATGCACGGTGCGCTCGCCGGTGTTCTTGTCCTCGGTGTAGTACTGGACATTCATCCGCACGATTTCATCGCTGAACAGCCCATCGGCCTGCGCACGCGCAGTACGCTGCTGACTCTGCAGCGAGTAGATATCCTGCTGCTCGCGAGTCACGTTGTAACGACGTGCCACCAGTTCGGCCGTCTGCCCCATGGTGTGGTAGATGCCCGGCACGCGCTCCTGGATGATCGGGTTGAACAGGTGATCGGTGTTGCGGCTCTTCAGGGTCAGGGTGATCGACTCCACCCCGCCGGCGACGATGATATCGCTGCAACCCGAAGCGATCTGGTTGGCCGCCACGGCGATGGCCTGCAGGCCCGA
>DNMQ01000329.1:0-593 GCA_003488145.1 Pseudomonas sp. | reverse complement strand
CACGCATGACATACCTCGGAGACTAGGAGCGGTCGCGCGGATATTGTGACGGCGCTGCGCGCACGGATTGTTCCACGACCGCAGGGTGGACGGTGACCCGAGCATAGTTCCCGCTTCGCAGCGCTGGCGACGACCATTCAGCTCGGATATGCACGGCCATCGGCTTGCCGGCCGGATAGCGCGCTTGGGCAGGCTTTTCAGGCTCGTAGATAGGGTGCGATTCGCGCGACCAACCCTGCGGCTGCTCCCCGGTCACAGGACACCGTCGACCCCGTAGCAACAGCCTGGCAACCCCGCCCCGGTTAACGTCCCTTCTCGATCGCCGCCTCCAGCGCTTCATTCAACGTCCGCAGCACCTTGACCCTGGCGAAGCGCTTGTCGTTGGCCTCCACCAACGTCCAGGGTGCGATTTCGGTACTGGTGCGATCGACCATATCGGCTACAGCATGTCCGTAGTCGTCCCAGCGCTCGCGGTTGCGCCAGTCCTCGTCGGTGATCTTGAAGCGCTTGAAGACCGTCTCCTCGCGCTCCTTGAAACGCTTGAGCTGGGTTTTCTTGTCGATGGTCAGCCAGAACTTCACCAGCACGATGTC
>DNMQ01000326.1 GCA_003488145.1 Pseudomonas sp. | reverse complement strand
GGATGGTTCGCTGCAGGCGGACGGCAAGACCCCGGCCGACTACGACTACAACGTGCGCGTGACCCAGCAGACCGTGGCCTTCGCTCACGCCTGCGGTGTCTCCGTGGAAGGTGAGCTGGGTTGCCTGGGCAGCCTGGAAACCGGCATGGCCGGCGAGGAAGACGGCGTCGGTGCCGAGGGCGTGCTCGATCACAGCCAGCTGCTGACCGACCCGGAAGAAGCCGCCGACTTCGTCGCCAAGACCAAGGTCGACGCCCTGGCGATCGCCATCGGCACCAGCCACGGCGCCTACAAGTTCACCAAGCCGCCGACCGGCGACACCCTTTCGATCCAGCGCATCAAGGAAATCCATGCGCGCATTCCGGACACCCATCTGGTGATGCATGGCTCCTCGTCGGTGCCGCAGGAGTGGCTGCAGATCATCAACCAGTACGGTGGTGAAATCGGCGAAACCTACGGCGTGCCGGTCGAAGAAATCGTCGAGGGCATCAAGTACGGCGTGCGCAAGGTCAACATCGACACCGACCTGCGTCTGGCGTCCACCGGCGCGATTCGCGAGTTCATGGCGAAGAACCCCAGCGAGTTCGACCCGCGCAAGTACTTCGCCAAGACCGTCTCGGCCATGCGCGACATCTGTATCGCCCGCTACGAGGCCTTCGGTACCGCCGGCAACGCCAGCAAGATCAAGCCGATCTCCCTGGAAGGCATGTTCCAGCGCTACGCCAGCGGCGAACTGGACCCGAAGATCAACTGATCCGTCCAGACGTGAAAAAGCCCGCGATATGCGGGCTTTTTCGTTTCGGCGCAGTGTCGGTCAGCTGGCGAGCAATGCCTGAATCTGGCTGTGCAGCGTGTCCAGGGCGAAGGGCTTGGCCAGCACCGGCGCCGAGCGCGCAATGGGGCTGCCCGATTCATAGATTTCGATCGGATAGCCGCTGATGAAGATCACCTTGAGGTCGGGCCGCAGCTTGAGTGCCGGCTCGGCGATCATCACTCCGGATACGTTGCCGGGCAGGCGGAAGTCGGTTACCAACAGATCCAGCTGCGGTTTGGTCGCCAGGATTTCGAATGCCTTGGGCGCGCTGTCCGCTTCCAGTACCTGGTAGCCCTCGCTGGCCAGATAGTCCGAGAGCAGGCTGAGGATATGCGGCTCGTCTTCGACGAGCAGAACGATTTTCGGCAGTGCCTGGTTCATGGTGGTCTCGATGTTGCGTTTCGCTGCATTCCAGCCGTTGTAGAGCCGGACAGGATTTCGACAGGTTACGCGCTGCAAGTTTCAGTCCTGCAGCCGGACGGTCGTCGCTTTCCGCCGGCTACTGTGCGCTGGCGCACGTTGTGAGAGGCATCCTCGCCGTTCCAGGCGCAACGCTCAATGCCTACCTTAGCCGGGGGCGCCTAGCCGGGGGCGCCTGACCAGCAGTACAGGTCGGTCGCAGCACTGGCCCTAGGCTCGAGGCCGCGCTAGGGTTGCGCCATTCTCTTGCTGGAGTCGCCCATGAACGATACCGAGGCCGCCGCGCAGCGCACGCTCGATTACTACCGCCTCAATGCAGAGGCTTTCCGCGAGGGTACGCTCGACCACGACGTCAGCCAGAACATCGATGCCCTTCTGCGTCACATTCAGGCAGAACCGCCGCTGCGCATCCTCGACCTCGGCTGTGGTCCAGGTCGTGATCTGAAGACCCTGAGAACCCGTGGGCATGTGGCGATAGGTCTCGATGGAACAGAGGCGTTCGTCGAGATGGCTCGCGCCGACAGTGGCTGTGAAGTCTGGCATCAGGATCTGCTGCAACTGGAGCTTCCGGCCCAATCGTTCGATGGGATCTTCGCCAATGCGGTGCTGTTTCACGTGCCTAGCACCGAATTGCCCAGGGTCCTTTTGCAGCTGAGCGATAGCTTGAAGCCGGGTGGGGTGTTGTTCTGCTCCAACCCGCGCGGTCAGGACCAGGAGGGCTGGAGTGGAGATCGCTACGGCGTCTGGTATGCCTGGCCGACCTGGTGCGAACGCCTGCTGGCCGCCGGTTTCGTCGAACTGGAGCACTATTACCGCCCCGCTGGGCTGCCACGGGAGGAACAACCTTGGCTAGCGAGTGTCTGGCGTAAGGGCTGAACAGCCAATGCAGACCGCAGAATGCAACCTGCGTCACGCTTCGTATTGCGTTTTGCACGGCTTAATGCCTGGGCATAATTTCATAAGTTATTGTTTTTGCTAGATAAAAAATCATTGGTCAGGTTGGCACGAACGCTGCTCCGTTAGGTTCGCTGGAACTTATTGGAGTACAGAACAATGACCGCTGCACAACAATTCCTCACTGCCGCATTCCCTGAGTTCGAAGTGCTCACCGAGCCCCGCCCGGATGGCGGGCTGCTGCTGACCCTGCGCAACGACGACCGTGTTCTGGTCAAGCGAGCGCTTTCCAAGGGCCAGACCCAAACCCGGATGCAACTGGAATGGGTCGTCAGCTCGGTACGCCGGGACCTCGCGCTGGAGGCGGGGATGTCGCCTTCCATCGCACATCTGCAGAGCCAGAGCCGTACCGCACTGCCGACCTACGAGTACGCCTGAGCCGCCCGGCTGCGGGATGACCGCAGCCATATTTTTCGACACCGGGCCGTAGAGCCCGGTTCGTTTGCCGTGAAGCCGAAGAGGATAGCCACATGAACGCCATCGACCTGTTGATTGAGGATCATGAGCGCGTGAAGGACCTGCTGACGCGCCTGACCGATTCCACCGAGCGTGCCGTGAAGACACGCACCGAGCTGCTGAGCAAGCTGGAAATGGAAGTGACCATCCATACCCAGCTGGAAGAGCAGATTCTCTATCCCGCCTACAAGGAAGCTGGCGGCAAGGAAGAAGCAAAGATGTACCACGAGGCCAAGGAAGAACACCGTGCGGTGGATGCACTGGTACTGCCGGATCTGAAGGCAACCGATCCCGGCAGCCTCGAATTCTCCGGTCGCGCCAAGGTGTGCAAGGAGCTGCTCGAGCACCATATCGAGGAAGAGGAATCGGAAATGTTCCCGCAGGCACGCGAGCTTTTCGATGCCAAGCGCCTCGAGGAAATGGGTGAGCAGATGAGCGAACTGCGCGCCCGCCTCAAGAAGGAGCTGACCGCCAAGCTGGCGGCCTGAGTACCGGAGGGGCTGCCGGGGCGTCCTGCCTCGGTGCGCCCGACTATCGTCTGTCCCCGGACCCATCGCTTCGCTGACTTGCATCAATAATGCGACGAAGCGCCGCTGCGACCCTAGATGGCTTTATGGCATCAATTGGTACCGCACCTGATCGTCGCCCCTGACTGGCAGAACGCCAAGCGAAGGTGGGCGCACTGGGCGGGCCATCGCATCGGGAAAGGCATGGAAGACGAGCTGAAGGCGCTGTTGCAACGAGTCGGGCTGGGCCTCGACCAGATCCTTACGCGCAAGCGTTTCCTGCAATGGCAGGCCAGCGATGCGCTGCGCCTTAACCGGGCGGCTGCTGAGCTCGAGCCGGCGCATCGGGTCTTCATCGAAAAACTCTACGAACACCTTGCCGACTTCGGCCAGCCGTCAGC
This sequence comes from Pseudomonas sp., assembly GCA_003488145.1. Taxonomy (GTDB): domain Bacteria; phylum Pseudomonadota; class Gammaproteobacteria; order Pseudomonadales; family Pseudomonadaceae; genus Stutzerimonas. Next base: position 26,934 of record DNMQ01000326.1, on the reverse strand, counting down.
GATGCGCAGCGATCGCGCCGGTCTGACACGCCTCAAGCAGCGCCAGCAGGAGTACTACCGCCGCCTCTGGAACGGGCCATATGAGCGCGACTATGTGCGTGATCGTCTGCTGGTCGGGCTGGTGCATCAGCGCGTCGGCGTCGATCTGGAGTGGTATCTCAGGGCTTATCGGCTGTATCTGTCGGAAATGCTGCGCGCCCTGGTAGGCGACGACGAGCAGCATGCGGTTTACGACAGCCTGCTGAAGATCGTCTTCTTCGACATGATTCTCGCCATCGACACCTACAGTGCGGCGCAGCGACATGCGCTGGAGGACAGCGAAGCGCGCCTGACGCGCGCGTTGCGCGGCTCCGAAGACGGCATCTGGGAGTGGGACGTCGAGCATGACCGGCTGCACCTTTCCGAGCGCTGGACCGCCATGCTGGCAATGCCAGCACAACCCAGTTACTGCAGCCGCAGCTGGTTCGAACGGGTGCACTCGGACGATCTGCCCGGGTTGCGCGAGGCCATCGCCGACCACCTGAACGGCCGCAGCCCTTCGCTGGTTCACGAGTACCGCGTCCGTACCGAGCGCGGTGAGTACCTCTGGGTGCTGGTGCGCGGTGTGGCCGAACGCTGCGAGCTGGGGACCTTGCGCATGGCCGGTTCGCAGACCGACATCAGTGCGCGCAAGGCCGCCGAAGACTGCTTGCGTCACGCGGCACGTCACGATGCGCTGACTGGCCTGGCCAACCGCCTGCACCTCGAGGAGCTGCTCAAGGAGGTACAGCAGCGTCCCCATGGACGCGCTGCCGCGCTGCTGTTCGTGGACCTGGACCGCTTCAAGCTAATCAACGACAGTCTCGGGCATGGCGCCGGCGACCAGGTGCTGGTCGAGGTGGCGCAGCGCTTGCTGCGCTGCCTGCGCCCCGGCGATCACCTTGCACGCTTCGGCGGCGATGAGTTCGTCGCCCTGCTCGGCGATCTGGCATGCGAAGCTGATGCCGAGCGTGTGGCGCAACGGATGCTGGTCGAGCTGCGTCAGCCGCTGCAGCTCGGCGAGCGAACGCTGTCGGTCAGCGCCAGCATCGGCATCGCGCCCTTGCAGCGCGATGGCCAGGCGCTGAACGCGCTGCAGGCGGCTGATCTGGCGCTGTACCGGGCCAAGAGCGCCGGCAAGGACCAATTCGCGCTGTTCTGCGATGGCCTGCATTCCAAGGCAGCGCGCCAGCTGGAGCTCGAGAGCGCACTGGCGCAGGCGCTGACGCGCTGCGAATTCACCTTGCACTATCAGCCGATCTGCCGTGTAGCAGGCGATCAACCCTATCTGGTCGGCGTTGAAGCGCTGCTGCGCTGGCGCTTTAACAACCAGCCGGTGGCGCCCAATGAGTTCATTCCGGTGCTGGAAGAGTCGCGCGAGATCGTCCGGGTTGGTGAGTGGGTGCTGCGCGAGGCCTGCTGTCAGGTGCGCCGCTGGCAGCTGGCGGGGCAGAGCCAGCTGTACTGCGCGGTCAACCTGTCGATTCGTCAGCTGCAGCAGCCCGGTTTCGCCGCGCTGCTGGCCCGTGTGCTGCGTGAAACCGGCCTGCCACCCGCGAGCCTGCTGCTGGAGATCACCGAGACGCTTTTGATGCAGGACAGCGAGCTGATGATGGGCGCGCTGCACGAGATTGCCGCGCTGGGTGTTCGCCTGGCGCTGGACGACTTCGGTACTGGCTATTGTTCGCTCGGTTACCTCAAACGTTACCCGCTGCATGTGCTAAAGGTCGATCGCAGCTTCATTGCCGCCGCACCGGACGATGCCGACTCCGTGGCGATCAGTCGTGCCGTCATCGGCCTTGGCCAGAGCCTCGGCCTGGCCGTCGTCGCCGAAGGCGTGGAGCACCCCGAGCAGGTGGCGTTTCTCGTGGCCGAGGGCTGCCAGCTGGTGCAAGGCTATTGGTTCAGCCGGCCGCGGCCGGCTACGGAACTTCAGGCATTGTTCGACGGCGAACGCTGTGTCGACGGGCTCTGGCGGCTGCGTTCCGCGCAGCCGGCGGTCGCGTAACGATCACGACGGCCGTCGAGCCGATCGGTGGGGGATGGGCTCTGACGGGGCGGTCAGGGCACTCTTACGGCAAACGGGGGTCAACCTTCTGTGAATCTGCTGGATTCAAGAATTCGCCGGCCACTGCCGGACCACTCTGAAGGAGGTTAACCATGCGTCTTACCTATCTGCTGCCCCCCGTACTCGGGCTCCTGTTGGTCGGTTGCGGCCCGGATGAAGATCGCGAGCGCGAGCCGACCCCGCCGCCGGCGACTACCGAGCAGCCTGCCGCACCCTCCACTGATACCACCACTCCGCCTGCAGGCACCGGGACCGGCACTGCGCCGAGCACCGGAACTGGTACCGGCACCTCCGGTGGCATGGCAACTCCGCCAGCCGACAACGGCAGCGGCCTGGGCACCGAGTCCGGCTCCGGCACCGCGCCGAGCACTGGCACCGGTACTTCGCAGTAAGTTCGGCACCACCTGATCCGGGCACTCCGCGCTAACTGCGGGGTGCCTTCAGCAGGAGACAGCGATGAAGTGGAAATTTGCATTCGCCGGTGCGCTGACGGCGCTGGCTCTGGCCGGTTGCTCGCCGGATGACGAAAGATCGGCACTGGACAACAACACCCGCAACCAGCAGGAATACCAGAACACGGCGACCGATCCCGCCGGGCCGCGGGAAATCTCGCCACCGTCCAACCGGACCAACGAGTAAGCGCCGATTCGGCGTCGCGCAGGCTAGGCGAACTGGCCTGCGGCGTAGGCCGATGCCCAAGCCCACTGGAAGTTGAAACCACCCAGGTGGCCGGTAACGTCCAGCACCTCGCCGATGAAATACAGCCCTGCTGATTTCTGCGATTCCATGGTCTTGGATGACACTTCCCGCGTATCTACCCCGCCCAGCGTCACCTCTGCCGTGCGATACCCTTCGGTGCCGGCCGGTACCAGCTGCCAGTCTGTGAGCTTCTCTGCAATCGCTTCCAGCTCGCTGGGTACGTATTGCTTCAGTGGTCTGGATGCGAACCAGTGTTCGCAGAGCAGCCCGGCCATCTTGCGTGTGAAAACCTCGCCGAGCAGCGTCTTCAACTCTGCATTGGGGCGCTCCTGCTTCTGCGTCGCCAGCCACTCGCCGAGGTCGAGATGTGGCAGCAGGTTGATGTGCACCACATCTCCCGGTTGCCAGTAGGACGAGATCTGCAGGATCGCCGGGCCAGAGAGTCCGCGATGGGTGAACAGGATGTTTTCGCGAAAGCTCTGGCCGTTGCAGCTGACCAGGCAATCGTCCACCGAGGTGCCGGACAGCTCGGTGCAGATCGTCTTGAGCTGCGGCTCGGTGATGGTGAAAGGCACCAGTCCAGCGCGTGTCGGCAGCACGTTGTGGCCGAACTGCCGCGCGATCTGGTAGCCGAAACCGCTGGCACCGAGGGTGGGAATCGACAGGCCGCCGGTGGCGATCACCAGCGATTGGCAGCGCACCGGGCCGACGCCGGTGTGCAGCAGATATCCCTCAGCATGCTTCTCGATCGACTCGACCGGGGTGTTCAGACACAGATCCACGCCGGCCTGCGCGCATTCGTCCAGCAGCATCTCGAGGATGTCGCTGGATTTGTTATCGCAGAACAGCTGACCGAGCTTCTTCTCGTGATAGGGCACGCCGTGGCGGCTGACCAGCTCGATGAAGTCCCACTGGGTGTAGCGTGCCAGCGCCGACTTGCAGAAATGCGAGTTGCTGGAGAGGAAATTCGACGGTTCGGTGTACATATTGGTGAAGTTGCAGCGGCCGCCACCGGACATGAGGATTTTCTTGCCGGCCTTGTTGGCGTGGTCCAGCAGCAAGACCTGTCGACCCCGTGCAGCGGCGGTGAAGGCGCACATTAGACCGGCCGCACCGGCACCGATTACCACCACGTCAGTCTGCACCAGCGCTTACCTCGTCGGAAAACGCGCGATGGTACTCCTGCCGCGTTTCCGATGCAGCCCGACATCCGACGAGACGCTGGCGTCAACTGGCGGGCTTTGTGCTTTGATTGGAGCTGATAGCGTTTCGCCAGAAGAGCGAGAGAATTTGTCGGGCACACGGCGGGTCATCGGGTTGATATTGCTGCTGGCAAGCGCATCGTTGCCGGCCGAAGTGCTTCGTCTGGCCGGCAACGTCTGGCCGCCTTACACCGATCGCAGCCTGCCCGGGGAAGGGTTGTCGGTCGAGCTCATCCGCACCGCGCTCGGCCGTGGGGGTTATCAGGTGGAATACATCGAAGTGCCCTGGGAGCGCGCTCTGCTGGGCCTGCGCAACGGCAGCTACGACATGATCAACGGCTGGCCGACGGTCAAGCGCGTCGACTACACGCTCAGCTCACGCCCGTTTCTGAGCAACCGGATGCGCTGGGTCCAGCGTCGCGAGAGCAATTTCCGCTACGACGGGCTCGACAGCTGGTTGGCCATCCGATTGCGCTGAGCCGGGGCTACATGTACAGCGACGAGCTGAACGAGGATACGCGCCTGGAGAAGGGCTATGCCGCCAACTTCGTCCAGGCGGCAAAGATGGTGATTGCCGGGCGCGTCGACCTGACGCTGGAGGACGAGCGTACTGCGTTGTTCCATCTCGAGCGCGAACTGGGACATGAGCGGGATGCACTCCGCTTCGTGCCGGGCGAGTTCCGGCGGGTGGAGCTTTCGCTGGTGGTGCGCAGCGATCATCCTCGGCTGAGCGATATCATCGCCACCTTCAACCGGGAGATCGCTGCGATGGTCGAGGATGGCAGTTACGCGGTGATCTTCGCGCGCCACGGAATGCCGGTCCCCACGGCGTTGCCTTAGTGGCCTTTTTGGTAAGTTCAGCTGGTCAATTTCGACGCCCATGGCCCCGATACTGCGTTGCTGCGCCTTGCCAATAGCCCGCTATGACTCGTCGCAGCGCCTTGTCTCGGAGCCATGTTCATCCGAACTTGCCTCAACCCTCTCACCGACAGGCCAGATGTTGTACAGGCACGCTCGCCATTCAGGCTCAAGCCATGAAGGGTTCGGGATCGCCGCAGCCGACCCGTATCACTTCAGGCCGATCGTCGACCAGGCTGACCACCGTCGATGCTTCGAGGCCACCGTAACCGCCATCGATGATCAGGTCTACCTGATGCTCCAGCGCGTCACGCATCTCGTAGGGGTCGCTCATCGGCAGGTCTTCACCGGGAAGGATCAGGCTGACGCTCATCAGCGGCTCACCGAGTTCTTCCAGCAGCGCCTGGGCGATCGGCTGTGCCGGCACGCGCAGGCCGATGGTGCGGCGCTTGGGGTGCAGCAACATGCGCGGCACCTCGCGGGTAGCCGACAGGATGATCGTGTAGGGACCGGGCAGATGAGCCTTGAGCAGGCGAAAGGCCGCGGTATCGACCTTGGCGAAAAGGCCAAGCTGCGACAGATCGCGACAGGCCAGCGTAAAGTTGTGCTTGTCATCGAGCTGGCGCAGCCGGCGGATGCGTTCGATGCCGGCCTTGTTACCCATCGAGCAGCCGACGGCATAGCTGGAGTCGGTCGGGTAGACCACTACCCCGCCCTTGCGGATGATTTCCACGGCCTGTTTGATCAGGCGCGGTTGTGGGTTGTCCGGATGGATCTGAAAGAACTGGCTCATGGAAACTCCCTGTTCAGCTGGCAGCAGGTATGCGGCGCTCATGATCGAAATGTCTCCAAAGCGGCGACAGGTCCTCCGGCAGGCTGCGGTACAGCCCCAGTTCCGACCAGTCGCCGGGCGCATGGAAATCACTGCCCACTGTGGCCATCAGGCCCAACTCACGTACCAGGATCGACAGACCGCCGACCTGTTCCAGCGGCTGCATGCCGTTGACCACCTCCAGCGCGTGACCGCCGGCCTGGGCGAAATCGATCACCAGCCGGCGCCGCTTGCTGCGAGTGAAATCGTACTGCCACGGGTGCGCCAGGCTGATCCACGCACCTGCGTCACGCAAGGTCTGGACTGTCTGCTCCAGGCTCGGCCAATGCTGCTTGACGTCGCCGAGCTTGCCCGAACCCAGCCATTTGCGAAACGCTTCGGCACGGTCGCGGACATGACCGGCACGCACGAGAAAATCGGCGAAATGCGGTCGCGCCGGTGCGTTGCCACTGTCGCCGAGTTCCTGCTGAAGCGCCCGCGCGCCTTCCAGCGCACCCGGCATCCCCTTCGCTTCGAGGCGCTGGCCGATCAGTTCGGCGCGGCGCCAACGTCCTTCGTGCAGTTGTGCGATCGCCTGTTGCAGCGCAGGCGCATCAGCGTCGAAGGCGTAGCCCAATACATGAATGGTAGCCCCGTTCCACAGGCAAGAAAGCTCGATGCCATTGACCAGCTGCATACCGAGCGCCTGCGCAGTTGCCCGCGCCTCGGCAAGGCCGTCGACCGTGTCGTGGTCGGTGAGCGCCAGCATCTCGATACCACGCGCATGGGCTCGCTCCACCAGTTTGGCAGGCGCCAGCCCGCCGTCCGAGGCGGTGCTGTGGCAATGCAGATCGACAATCATCTGGTAACGCGCTCCAGTGAGATGCAGACACCTCGATAAGAATCCGTAAGCCTGCGGCGGTAAGGCTTCACCGGCCCGAAAGACGGGGTGCTCCGGCGCAAACGGCCGACTAGTCTAACGCCGCACCGGCGCTTTGGCTCGTGTCGTCACCGTCATTACGGCCAGCCAGCGCTGCAGGCGCCGCAAACCGCTCTTGCTTCGACCGCCGATACGATCCTGCGTGCCATCAACCGCTGCAGCGGGGGAAAGCGCAGCGCTTCCGTCGCAAGCGCCGTTTGCTATGATGCCGCGCTGCACGGCGCGGTCCGTTGTGTGTAGCGCCTGGACCCGCGCGACAAACAAGCCGCGCCGGCACTGTCACCATGCCGGGCTTTCTGTACTTTTTATATCCGCCCCTACGCGAACGAGGATCGACCATGCTCTACGCCGTTATCGCCACCGACGCACCGAATTCCCTGCAGGACCGCCTCGCCACTCGCCCGGCCCACCTGGCACGCCTGGAGCAGCTGAAGAACGAAGGTCGCCTGGTTCTCGCCGGCCCGCACCCAGCCATCGACAGCAACGACCCGGGCGAAGCCGGGTTCAGCGGCAGTCTGGTAGTCGCCGAGTTCGATTCGCTGGAAGCCGCGCAGCAGTGGGCCGACGCCGATCCGTACAAGGCCGCCGGCGTATACGTGAACGTGGTGGTCAAGCCCTTCAAGAAAGTACTGCCCTGAGCCGACACAGCAGGGAATAGCCCGGCCGCTGGCAGCCCACGGCCTCGTAAGGAAATAGGAGTTCCGATGCGTCAACGATCGCTTGCCCTGCTGTTTGCCCTGACCCTGCTCACCCCGGCGCTGTATGCCGAGGAAGCAATAACGGAACCTGCTGTTCCGGTGACCGAGCCCGGCGACCCCGCCGAATACGACGAGCTTGACGCCGTAGCCGAGCCAGAGCCTGCCGGCCCGAGCACCGACACCACGGAGGCCTTGCTGCTGCGTCTGCGCGAGGAAAATCGCCGCTTGCGCCTGCAGTTGCAGACCGAGCAGGCAAAAGTCCTGCCCGCGATGTTGAACGAACAGCAACAGTGGTTCGCCGTCGGTGGTGCTGTCGGGGTCGTCAGTTTCACCCTGGGCCTGCTGGTCACGCGCGGTCGCCGTCGACGCCAGTGGCTCAACTGAGTACCTGAGCCGACATGAGTGAATTGCTGCTTATCGACGATGACGAAGAACTCTGCGAGCTGCTGATCAGCTGGCTCGCTCAGGAAGGTTTCGTCGCCCATGCCTGCCACGATGGCAACAGTGCACGCCAGGCGCTGGCGCAGCACCAGCCAGCCGCGGTGGTCCTGGACGTGATGCTGCCCGACGGCAGTGGCCTGGAGCTGCTCAAGCAACTGCGCAGTGAACATCCCGATCTGCCGGTGCTGATGCTGTCGGGTCGCGGTGAGCCACTGGATCGGATTCTCGGCCTCGAACTTGGCGCAGACGATTACCTGGCCAAGCCCTGCGACCCGCGCGAGCTCACCGCACGCCTGCGTGCCGTGTTGCGCCGCAGCCAGCCGACCGCGACGCCCAGCCAGGTCGAGTTCGGCGATCTCTGCTACAGCCCGGCGCGCGGCGTGGCCAGCGTCGGCGGTCATGACGTCAGCCTGACGCTCTCCGAAGGCCGCATCCTCGAAACGCTGCTCGCGCAACCAGGCGAGCCGATCGACAAGCAGACCCTTGCCCAGCACGCCCTGGGACGCAAGCTCACACTCTACGACCGCAGCCTCGACATGCACGTCAGCAACCTGCGGCGCAAGCTTGGTCCGCACGCCGACGGCAGCCCACGGATCGTCGCCCTGCGCAGCCGCGGCTATCTGTACGCGGTCTGATCGTCTTTACCGAGGCTTTACCCTGAGCTGACCGCCCTTGACCTTGCCCTGCGTAGACTGAACTCATCCGGTCACAGATCTGCCGCCAATGAGCGATGCGTCGGTATGGCCGGTTTCCCTACACAGGAGAGTTTTCACCATGCGCAAATCACTCGTAGCCCTACTGTTCGCCGCTGCCGTTCCGACCCTCGCTTTCGCCATGCCTGGCGGCATGCACGACGGTCATCACGGCGGCAAGAACGCCCCGCACATGTTTCAGGACCTGGACCTGACAAAGGAACAGCAACGCGAAATGCGCAAGCTGATGGGCGAGCAGATGCGGCAGCGCCAGCAGATCACCCAGCGCTACCTCGACAAGCTGCCCGAAGCCGAGCGCAAGGCCATGCAGAACGATCTCGACGCCAGCCGCGAGAAGACCCACCAGAGCATGCGCGCGCTGCTCAAGCCCGAGCAGCACAAGGCCTTCGACGAAGGCATGAAGAAGATGGAAGAAAAGCGCGCCGAACGTGCCGAGTTCCTCAAATGGAAAGCGGACCGCGATCAGAAGAACTGATCTGCGCCCTTCCTGAAACCTGCCCGGCAGGCTCCGCCAAGCGTTCAGAACGCCGGTGGGAGCTGCCGGGCTTTGCCGTGGAGAGACCCGGTGCGATCACTGTTCTGGCGCATACTCGCAACCTTCTGGCTGGCCATTGCACTGGTTGCCGGCCTGGCCATGCTGCTCGGCCATGCGCTGAACCAGGACGCCTGGATTCTCGGCCGCCACCCGGCGCTGCAAGGTCTCGCCGAAACCTGGACCGAGGTCTACGAGCGCCAGGGCCCGCTGGCTGCACAGCGCCTGCTGGAACAGCACCGGCATCGTGCACGGGTCGATGTACAGGTGCTGGCGGAAAACGGCCAGCCAATCATCCGCGGCACCTTCCCTGCCCGCGCCGCCGCCTTCGAGGCGCGCCATCAGGATCGCGAGCGCCCACTGCCCTGGCGACGCCTCACCGCCGATTACACCAGCCCGACCAGCGGTGAAACCTACCTGTTCATCTACCGCATTCCCTATCCCGAACTGCAGGCCTGGCATCGCGGCAGCCTGGCCTGGCCGCTCAGCGCGCTGGGCATCGCACTGGTGGTGCTCACCGGCTTCAGCCTGCTGCTGACGCTGTCCATCACCCGCCCATTGGATCGCCTGCGCCGTGCCGTGCACGATCTGGGACAGACCAGCTATCAGCAGCAGTCCCTTGCCCGCCTGGCAACACGGCGCGACGAACTCGGCGTGCTGGCGAGCGATTTCAACCGCATGGGCGCACGGCTGCAGGCGCTGATCGGCAGTCAACGCCAGTTATTGCGCGACGTATCCCATGAACTGCGCTCACCGCTGGCGCGCCTGCGCATTGCCCAGGCACTGGCCGAGCGCGCCAGTCCGAGCGAACGCGAAGTGATCTGGCCGCGACTGGCAAAGGAATGCGATCGGCTGGAAGCGTTGATCAGCGAGATTCTCGAACTCTCGCGCTTGGATGCGGAACCCGGCACGACAACGGCCGTCGACCTGCCAGCGATGTTCGAACAACTGCAGGACAACGCCCGGATCGTCGCGCCCGCTCAGCGTATCGACAGCCGGGTCGAGCCAGGCCTAGCATTCACTGGCTGGACGGAAATGCTCGAACGAGCGCTGGACAATCTGTTGCGCAACGCCCTGCGCTTCAACCCCGAAGGCGTGCCCGTGGAGCTGCGCGCGCAGCGCGACGGTGACGAGCTGGTACTGAGTGTGCGCGACCACGGGCCAGGAGTCGCCGACGAACACCTGCCGCAACTGAGCCAACCCTTCTTCCGAGCGCCAGGACAAACGGTGGCCGGGCATGGCCTCGGATTGGCCATCGCACGCCGTGCGGCCGAGCGCCACGGTGGCCAGCTGCAGCTGGCCAACCCCCCCGATGGCGGCTTCATCGCGAGCCTGCGTCTGCCGTTGGCAAACGCAGCAAGCACGGTGTCAGAAATCCAGGCCCATCACTGACCGTTCCAGGCGCTGACGAAAGCCTCGGGCTCGAGCACCGGAGCGCTACGGATGCGGCCCTCCGGCGTGCCTAGGTACAGGAAGCCCAGCAGACGTTCCTGCTCGGCTAGGCCCAGCCCCTTCATTACATGCGGGTCATAGGCGAACTCACCGGTGCGCCACACCGCGCCAATCCCCTGGGCATGGGCGGCCAACAGCAGACCATGCGCCGCGCAGCCGGCAGCCAGCAACTGTTCGCCTTCCGGGACTTTCGGGTGCGCCTTCGGACTGGCGATCACCACGATCAATATCGGCGCACGCAGCGGCATGTTGCGCGCCTTCTGCAGCGCTTCGTCCGAGGCATCGGTCTGCCGGGCCTGCAGGGCGTCGGCAAACAGCTCACCGAGCTTGCCGCGCGCATCGCCCTCGACGGTCAGGAATCGCCAGGGGTGCAATTGGCCGTGATCCGGCGCACGCAAGGCTGCACGAAAAAGCAGATCGAGTTGATCGGCATCGGGTGCCGGCTCGCATAGGCGAGTGACAGATACACGGTTGAGCAACAGGTCCAGAGCGTCCATCCATTACCTCCTGAAAGGGTCGGACATTCTAGAGGGTGTTGGCGACGTACCGCGAGTGATGGCCGGCCGACAGCGCAAACAACGCGCCGGCCGGCGCTGGTGGCCCGTGCAGTGAGTTGGCTGACGCAAGTTCGGATGAACATGGCTCCGAGACAAGGCGCTGCCACGAGTCATGGCGGGGCTTATGGCAAGGAGCAGCAACACAGTATCGGGGCCATGGTCGCCGAAATTGACCAACTGAACTTACCAAACCGCCCATCAGGTCAAGCCACCCGATCCGGCGAGAGCTGCGGCTGCAGCGGCGGCACCAGCGGTGGCAGGCCGTGTGCCGCCCGCGCCGCGTCGCAATGCGCATTGTGCTCGCCGTTCTCCCAGGACGCCTCGAATTCGCGGCAGGTGCTCGAACGCTGCTCGTACATGCTGCAGCGCACGCCACAACCGACATCGCCCAGCAGTCCGACGCAGCGCGCAGGTTTGCTCTCGGTCCCGAGCATGGCCACATGGAACGGCGAAACCTGAACCGTCAGCTGGTCCGGCACCGCACCGCCGGCAGAAACGCATTCACCAAAATAGAAGGACACACGAAAGTACGCGCAGCAGGCGCCGCACGTGAGGCAGGGATTGTCGATTGACATGGAAGGTGAACACCCAGAGACCGGAAATGGGCCGGCGCCCGGGCGGCTATTCTATTCATGGCGCTGCGCTTGGGAAGAGGCTCCACGGCTGCCGAGAAAACATTTTTCTACCAGCCGTCGGGCGGTTTACTGGCGGAGCGACGCGAGTAGAATGTCCGCCCTCTTTCACCGTGCCGAGCACCCTCTACATGGCCCTGCCGACCTTACGCATCATCGGTTTCATCCTCGGCATTTTCCTGATCACCCTGGCCGTCAGCATGATCATTCCGATGCTGACCCTGCTGGCATTCGAACGCACCGATGACCTGCAGGCATTCATCTGGGGCAGCCTGATCACCTTTTCCTGCGGCTTCGCCCTTGTCGCACCGGGTAGACCGGCCAACACCAACCTGCGGCCGCGCGACATGTACTTCCTGACCACGATCAGCTGGGTGGTGGTCTGCTGTTTCGCCGCCTTGCCGCTGATGCTGATTCAGCACATCAGCTATTCGGACGCCTTCTTCGAAACTATGTCCGGTATCACCACCACTGGCGCTACCGTGCTCTCGGGACTGGATAGCGCATCGCCCGGGCTGCTGATGTGGCGCTCGCTGCTGCACTGGCTGGGTGGCATCGGCTTCATCGGCATGGCGATCGCGATTCTGCCGCTGCTGCGAGTCGGTGGCATGAGGCTGTTCCAGACCGAGTCCTCGGACTGGTCGGAGAAGGTGATGCCGCGCTCGCACGTGGCCGGGCAGTACCTGCTGGTCATCTACGTGACGTTTACCGTCGCCGCGTTTCTGTCCTTCCTGTTGACCGGCATGAGCATGTTCGATGCCATCAACCATGCGATGTCGACCGTCGCCACTGGCGGCTTTTCCACCTCCGATGCCTCGATGGGCAAGTTCGGGCCGTCCGCGCACTGGGTAGCGGTCTTCTTCATGATCGTCGGCAGCCTGCCGTTCACCCTCTACGTGATGACCTTGCGAGGCCATCGCACGGCGCTGCTCAGGGATCAGCAGGTGCGAGGCTTCGTCCTGATGCTCACCATCACCAGCGTGCTGTTCAGCGGCTGGTATTGGCTGAACAATGACATTCCGGCGCTGGATGCACTGCGCATCGTGACCTTCAGCGTGGTTTCCGTGGTTACCACGACCGGTTTCGCGGTGGATGACTACACCCAGTGGGGCGGTTTCGCCGTCATGGCATTTTTCTACCTGACCTTCGTCGGCGGCTGCTCGGGCTCGACGTCGGGCGGGCTGAAGATGTTCCGCTTCCAGGTGGCCTACTCGCTGCTACGCGCCAACTTCAAGCAGCTGATTCACCCCCGCGCGGTAATCCGCCAGCAGTACAACGGGCACAATCTGGACGAAGAAATCGTTCGCTCGATCCTGACCTTTTCCTTCTTCATCACCATGACCATCGGTGTGCTGGCGCTGTGCCTGGCGCTGCTGGGCCTCGACCCGATCACCGCGCTCACGGGCGCGGCGACCGCGGTCTGCAACGTCGGCCCGGGGCTGGGCGAGATCATCGGGCCAGCCGGCAACTTCTCCATACTGCCCGACACGGCAAAATGGCTGCTGTCGATCGGCATGCTGCTGGGACGCTTGGAGATCATCACGGTGCTGGTGCTGCTGACCCCGGCCTTCTGGCGCCACTGACTCAGGCCGCGGAGCCGGTGCCGCGCTTGAACAGCCGGCCGCCAAGCGTAACCAACGCCAATACCACGCCGCCGGCGACGATGCCGAATGCGGCGTCGAGCAGCGTCGGCAACAGGCCGCCGAGCACCGCTCCGATATAGGGCAGTCCGAGCGCTTCGTGGGCGCTGTTCTCGATGAAATGATGCACGGCGCGTATACCGTGCGTGAGGATGCCGCCGCCCACCATGAACATTGCAGCGGTGCCGATGACCGACAGCGACTTCATCAGCCACGGCGCGACGCTCAGAATGCCGCGCCCGATGGCGCTGGCCACACCGCTGGCCCGCTTGCTCAGGGCCAGACCAAGATCGTCGAGCTTGACGATGGCGGCTACCAGCCCATAGACGCCTATCGTCATCAGGATGGCGATGCCCACCAGAACCATGACCTGCTGACTGAACGACGCGGCCGCGACCGTGCCGAGGGTGATGGCGATGATTTCGGCGGAGAGGATGAAGTCGGTACGCACCGCGCCGCTGATCTTTTTCTTCTCGAACGCCACCATGTCCACGGACAGGTCGGCGAGCGCCTTCACCGTCTCCGCGTGATCGCTGTCATCGCTATGAAGAAAGCGGTGCGCCAGCTTCTCGAACCCCTCGTAACAGAGAAAGGCGCCGCCGAGCATCAACAGCGGTGTGATTGCCCAGGGCAGAAAGGCACTGATCAGCAGCGCAGCGGGGACCAAGATCGCCTTGTTGCGAAACGAGCCCTTGGCCACTGCCCACACCACAGGCAGTTCCCGGTCGGCATTCACCCCGGTCACCTGCTGCGCATTGAGTGCCAGGTCGTCGCCCAGTACGCCAGCGGTCTTCTTGGCCGCCACCTTGGTCATGAGCGAGACGTCGTCGAGTACGGTCGCAATATCGTCTATTAACGCGAGCAGGCTGGTGGCCAATTGGGTCACTCCATCATGGAAAGGTGCATATAAGTAACCGATCTGCTCTAGCTAAGGCTATGTGGGCTTTCACAGGTTCCTACTGGCGTGAGCGCGCGGCCAGACGGTATTCGCCGGGCGTGGCGCCGAACCAGCGCTTGAACGCCCGGTAAAAATTGCTCGGATCGGCAAAGCCAAGCAGATAGGCGATTTCCAGCGGCGCCAGGTCCGGCTGGGCGAGGTGCTGCACCGCCAGATCGCGACGCGTATCGTCGAGCAATTGCTGGAAGCTGCTGCCCTCCTCCTGCAGACGCCGCTGCAGGGTGCGCTCCGACAGGCACAGCGCCTGCGCCACGACTTCGCGCCTGGGCTCGCCCTGCGGCAGCAATCGACAGAGTATCTGCCGCGCGCGATGCATAACTTTGCTGTCGGAGAAGCGCGAGAGGTACTCACCGGCGAAACGATCATGCAATTGCGCCAGCGCTTCATTGGCGGTCGGCAACGGCATTTCCACATCCTCTTCGCGAAACAGCAACGCGTAGCGACGCGCGTCAAAGCGCAAAGGCGCCTGGAACAGCTGCCGATAGGGCTCCAGATCATCCGGCGGTTGGCCCTGAAAGCTGACTTCCAGCGGCAGCAACGGCGTTCCGGTGAGCCAGCGGCAGAATGTCAGGCAGCCTGCCAGGGAGCCTTCGGCACTTTGCCTAGCTGGCGGCAAGCGGTCGCCGATTATCGTCAGACTCAACCGATAGCCCTGTGCGCAGGGCTGGAAATCCAGATCGGCACCCTCGGCGATGATCCGCTGGTAGCGCACCAATCTGGCGAAGCCTTCCTTGAGATTGCGGCTGGACATCAGCGCATAGCCGACCACGTTCAGCGCAGCCGGCCGCGCCTGGCGCGCCATGTTCAGGCCAATGGCGGGGTCACCGGAAACCGCCACCGCGCGTTGCCAAAGGCGCGTCATGTCATCCTGGGCAAAGCGCGCGTCGGGGTCGTCCAGAGCGGCATAGTCCAGATGCAGCTCAATGAACAACTGGCGGCAATCGATCCCGGCGGATTCCAGGGCCTGGACGATACTCAGCGCCCAGCTCGAGGAAGTGGTGCGTTCGGTCATGGGGTTTTCTTGTTCTTCGATAGGTGGGGCAGCTGCGCCTAAGGCTACTAAACTGGCCCTGATTGTCACTGACACGCAAGGTTAGCGATGACTAGTCTGTGCGCGACAATAACAGGAGGTAAGCCATGAGTACGCAAACCGCCGAACGCTTCACCCGCTTTGCCGATTTCTATCCGTTCTATCTCGCCGAGCACAGCAACCCCACCTGCCGTCGCCTGCACTTCGTCGGTAGCCTGCTGGTGCTGGGCATACTTGGCTGGGCACTCCTTACCCAGCAGTGGCTCTGGTTGCTGGCGATGCCGGTGGCCGGTTATGGCTTCGCCTGGGTCGGCCACTTCATCTTCGAGAAGAACCGGCCGGCGACATTCCAGTATCCGCTCTACAGCTTTCTCGGCGACTGGGTGATGTTCAAGGACATGCTGACGGGCCGGATTCACTTCTGAGCCTGATGACAGCGGCTATCCGACCGGTGCCATCATTGTTTTCATCCTCTGGTTTGGCGATGCGGCGTTGCTTGGTTATGATCTGACGGCTTTCGCGCGGGCCGGCCATCGCCGAGCTGGCCCCGTGATCGCGAGGCTGTCGCTGATGTGCTCGAAAGCTGTCGCCTTCGCAGGGTGACCCGACGATCGAGCCTGGCGTCAGTCTGCAAGGCGCGAGAGAACGGCGTCGAAAAAACTACCAGGGATCGTACGCACACATGACTTCCACTACGGTTGAGCGCCGCAATGGCCTCGCCACTCGCCCGTTGCGCGAGTACTACTCCCGCGTGCTCGCCTACCTGATCTGCGCCGCAACGCTGGCAGCCGGTACCTACACCCAGTATTTCTCGATGGACCTGCTGTGGATGGTGCCGTATACCCTCCTCTATCCGCACCTGGCCTATCACCTGAGCTATCGCTTCAAGCGCGATAACCCCGAGCGTACGGCGCAGGTTCTGCTCTGCCTGGATGCCTTGAACGCCGGTGCCGGCATATTGCTGCTCGGTTTTTCGATCGTGCCCAGCCTGATGTTTCTGCTGACACTCAGCTTCAGCGCGCTGGTGAGCGGCAGCCTGCGCAACCTCGCTATCTCGCTGATCTGCGTGGGTGTCGGGGTCGGCCTGGCATCTCTCGTGGTGCCCCTGAGCTACCGCGGTACCACACCGCCACTGGTTTCTCTGGTGAGCATTCTGTTCACGACCTTTTACATATGCGCCACCGCCTACTTCGTGCACCAGCAGGGCCAGCGCCTCGCCCAGGCGCGCAAGGAGATCGAAACGGAGCAGGCCAAGGCCGCGCGTCTGGCACGCAACCTCGCCAAGTACCTCTCGCCCCAGGTGTGGGAGTCGATCTTCACCGGCAAGCGCAGCGTTCGCCTGGAAACCCAGCGCAAGCGGCTCACCGTGTTCTTCTCCGACATCAAGGGATTCACCGAGCTGGCCGAGGAACTGGAGGCTGAGGCCCTTACCGACCTGCTCAACAACTACCTAAACGAGATGTCGAAGATTGCCCTGAAGTACGGTGGCACCATCGACAAGTTCGTCGGCGACTGCGTGATGGTGTTCTTCGGTGACCCTTCTAGCCAGGGTGCCAAGAAAGACGCGGTGGCAGCGGTTTCCATGGCCATCGCCATGCGCAAGCACATGAAGGTGCTGCGCCAGCAATGGCGCGCACAGGGCATTACCAAACCGATGGAAATCCGCATGGGCATCAACACCGGTTATTGCACGGTGGGCAACTTCGGCGCCGATACGCGCATGGATTACACCATCATCGGGCGCGAAGTGAACCTGGCCAGCCGTCTTGAAAGCGCCGCCGAGGCCAGCGAGATCCTGATCTCCCACGAAACCTATTCGCTGATCAAGGACGTCATCATGTGCCGCGACAAGGGCCAGATCGCGGTCAAGGGTTTCTCCCGCCCGGTGCAGATCTACCAGGTGGTGGACTTCCGCCGCGACCTTGGCGCCACCTGCAGTTTCGTCGAGCACGAACTCCCCGGCTTCTCCATGTACCTGGATACCAACGGCGTGCAGAACTTCGACAAGGAGCGCGTGATTCAGGCACTGCAGCAAGCGGCCGAGAAACTTCGCGACAAGGTCATCCTCTGATTCTCTGACCGCTGGCGGCCAGCCGTCGACTAACCGAATCTGGCCAAGTGGTCTGTTCGGTAAGTTCAGTTGGTCAATTTCGGCGCCCAAGGCCCCAATACGGTGTTGCAGCATTGTCTTCGAGCCATGTTCACCCGAGCTTGCCTCAACCAACTCACCGCACAGACCGCTGGTCAGCGGGCCTACTTCGGGACAGCCGCCAGATGCTATCGCTGCGCAACTACCATCATCACCTCATTGCCCACAGCCACGAACATCCGCAACTGGTGTTCGGCCTGAAAGGGCTGCTGGAATTCGAGATTGCCGGGCGCGGCAGCCGCGTCGGCGGGCAGAGTCTCGCGGTAATTCCGTCCGCCACTCACCATGCCTGTGCCAGTGTCACCGGCAGTCATTGCCTGGTGCTCGATCTCCCGTCGGAGAGCTGGGTTCGTCAGCGCTTGGGCCACCACACCGAACCCAGCCTGCGTCTGATCGATCGGCCGGATACCGTGCGCCTGAACGCCAGCCAGCAGCGCTTGGTCGCCTGGCTGGCGCACAGCCCGATCAACGATCCATTGATTGCCGAACAGGGCGCCGTACTACTGCTCGCCAGTCTGGCCAGTGGACAACATATCCACCATGACCAACACGCGCTGCCGGTCGCCGCTATCGATGCCTTCATCGATCAGCATCTATCCCACCCGCTTCAGGTTGCCGACCTGGCCCGTATCGCCGGGTTGTCGGTGGCAGGTCTGCACGCGCGCTTTCTTCGCGAGACGGGCCGAACACCGATGGAACACGTACGCCAGCGCCGCTTGCAGCATGCCGAGGCGCTATTGCACGACACCCGCCTGCCGATCGGCGAGATCGCCGCGCAGGTGGGCTATGCCTCGCAAAGCGCCTTCACCGCCGCACTGGTTCGCGCACGAGGCTGCACACCGCGCGCACTGCGACGCGAGCTGCGCGACAAAACCGGTGACTGACGCGACAGACACACTCCAAGCCACGGCCTAGCATGGTCCTGATTCGCAAGGTTCAGGTAGCCATGACCCCACTCTTTTTTTTCCCCGCCACTTCACGCACACACCACTCGCTCGGGTGGATCGTTCCATGACGCCGCGCAACGCGCTGTTGGCCATCCATCTCGGCGCGCTGATGTTCGGCCTGTCCGGCGTGCTCGGAAAACTGGCCGAAAGCTCGGCGCTGATCATCACCTTTGGTCGTGCACTGTTCGCCGTGCTGGCCCTGCTGCTGGTGGCGCAGTTGCTGCGACCCAGCGGGGCGACGCCAAACTGGCGGCAGCGTGGCGGGCTGGCCTTGGGCGGGCTGTTGCTGGGTGCGCACTGGTTGACGTTCTTCATCGCAGTGAAGATCGCTGGCGTCGGCATTGCAACTCTGGGCTTTGCAAGCTTCCCCGCCTTCACCGTGCTGCTCGAAGGCCTGCTGTTCCGCGAACGCACCCGCGCCATCGAGTTCGCCATGGTCGGGCTGGTCTGTGCCGGCCTGCTGCTTGTCGCGCCGGCGTTCGATCTCAGCAGCGGACCGACTGCCGGATTGCTCTACGGTGTGCTTTCCGGCCTGCTGTTCGCGCTCCTGTCGCTGCTCAACCGTGCCGTCACCCGCGGCCTCGATCCGGTTCGCTCGGCGCTCTGGCAGAACCTGGCGATCCTCACAGCCCTGCTGCCATTCTGCTGGTCGGCGATACCTGCGATACCCGCGCAGGACTGGCTCTGGCTGGCTCTGCTCGGCGTGCTCTGCACCGGACTCGCACACAGCCTGTTCGTCGCTAGCCTGCGGGTCCTGAAGGCGCGCACGACGTCGGTGATCTTCGCTCTCGAACCGGTCTACGGCATCGCCTTCGCCTGGTGGCTGTTCGGCGAGCAGCCGACGCTACGCATGCTGCTCGGCGGCGCCTTGATCATCATCGCCAGCGTGGTTACCAGCCGCTTGAAAAGCCCGCCGAGTGTCGTTCCGAAACTGGCCAGCTGACGCTCAGCGGTCGTTATGCCCCAACGAGCGCTGCGGGTCGATGCGATCACGCACGCGCTGCTTGAGCTCCTTCGCCTCAGGAAAGCCGCCATCGAGCTTGCGCTCCCAGATCTGCACGCCATCGCAGCTGATATGGAAGGTGCCGCCTGTGGCGGGCACCAGACAGACGCGGCCCAGGTCATCGGCAAAGGTCGACAGCAGCTCCTGTGCGAGCCAGGCAGCACGCAGCAGCCACTGACACTGGGTGCAATAGGTGATGACGATTTCCGGTTTGCTTGCGGTCATTCAGGACAGCTCCGAAGGGGATACGGCGGCCTATAATAGCCGCCTCTCCACCCTTCCCCGGTTCAGCCATGCTCCGCCTATTCGTTTCCCTGCTGATGCTGTTAACCCTGCCGCCGCTGTTCGCCGAGCCGGCTCAGCCGAAGACCGGGCTCGTCCTGTCTGGCGGTGCGGCGCGCGGGCTGGCTCATATCGGCGTGCTCAAGGCGCTGGAAGAACAAGGCGTACGCATCGACGCCATCGCCGGCACCAGCATGGGCGCGGTGGTCGGCGGGTTATACGCAGCAGGCTATAGCGTTGCCGAACTCGAGCGCCTGGCATTGACCCTCGACTGGCAGCAAGTGCTGTCCGACGATCCGCCGCGCCAGGACATCCCCTACCGCCGCAAGCAGGACGACCGTGATTTCCTCATCAAGCAGAAGCTCAGCTTCCGCGACGACGGCAGCCTCGGCCTGCCGCTGGGCGTGATTCAAGGGCAGAACCTCGCGCTGCTGCTCGAGCGCCTGCTGGTGCACGCCAGCGACACCCGCGACTTCGACCAGCTGCCGATCCCCTTCCGTGCGGTGGCCACGGACATTGCCAACGATGAAAAGGTGGTCTTTCGCAGCGGCCACCTGCCCCAGGTGATTCGCGCCAGCATGTCTATTCCCGCCGTGTTCGCACCGGTGGAGCTGGACGGCCGTCTGCTGGTGGATGGCGGCATGGTCGACAACATCCCGATGGACGTGGCGCGCGACATGGGCGTCGACCGCCTGATCGTGGTGGACATCGGCACGCCGCTCAAGCCACGCAAGGAATTGCTGACAGTGGTCGACGTGCTCAATCAGACCACCACCATGATGACCCGCCGCAATTCCGAAGCGCAGCTGGCCACCCTGCAGTCGCAGGACCTTCTGATCCAGCCACCGTTGGCTGCTTACGGCTCCACCGACTTCGCCCGCGCCGAACAGTTGGTCGATGCCGGCTACCGTGCCACATTGGCTCTGGAGGGGCGTCTTGCCGAAATGCGCATCACCACCGGTGGCAATCCGGCACTGAGCCTTGCGCGCTCAAGCGACCCGCGAACTCCGGTCATCACCGCAATTCGGGTGGAGAACGACTCGAAGGTCAGCGATGCGGTGATTCGTCGGCATGTCCGTCAGCCGATCGGCGAACCACTGGATCTGGAGGACCTGCAGAAGGACATGGGCACGCTCTATGGCCTGGACTATTTCGAGCGCATGGAATATCGCGTTCAACGCGGCAAGCTCGGCAATACGTTGGTCATCAACGCCCGCGAGAAGCGCACCGGCACCGATTACCTGCGACTGGGCCTGAGCCTGTCCGACGACTTCCGCGGCGACAGCGTATTCAACCTCGGTGCGAGTTATCGGAAGAACGGCATCAACGAACTGGGTGCCGAGTGGCTTACCCGCCTGCAGCTGGGTGATCGGCAGGAACTCTACAGCGAGTTCTACCAGCCGCTGGATGCCGGCTCGCGCTGGTTCGTCGCACCGAATCTGTTCGTCGAGGCGCAGAACGTCGAGTCCATTCTCGACAACGATCCGATTGCCGAGTACCGCCTGCAACGCTACGGCTACGGTCTCAATCTCGGCAGACAGATCGCCAACAATGGCGAGATCCGCTTTGGAATTGGCCAGGCCTGGGGTGAGGCCGATGTGCGAATCGGCGAACAGGATCTACCCGACTTCAGCTTTACCGAGGGCTACTACGAGCTGCAGTACTCGTTCGACACCCTCGACAACATCGATTTTCCCCGCGAAGGCGAGGATATCCGCCTGACCATGCGTCAGTACGACCCCAACCTGAGTTCGGACCAGCGTTATCGCCAGTGGCACCTCAAGCTGGACAAGGCACTCAGTCACGGTGCCAACACCTGGGTGCTCGGTGGACGCTACGGTCGCACGCTGGATGACGCGGAAGTGGTGACGTCGAGCTTTCTGCTTGGCGGCGCGCGTCAGCTGTCGGGCTTCCGTCAGGATGCCTTGGCCGGCCAGAACGTCAGCCTGGCGCGCATGGTGTACTACCGTCGCGTGACGCCGCGAGCGTTTCAGCCGCTGGACTTCCCGCTCTATCTCGGTGGATCACTGGAGCGCGGTCGCGCCTGGAATGCCGACAATGCCTTCGACAGCGGCTATATCAACGCCGCGAGCATCTTTCTGGGCTACGACACGCCACTGGGGCCACTGAACTTCGGCTACGGCTTCAATGACGAGGACGAACAGGCGCTGTACATGAATCTGGGGCGCAGCTTCTAGACCGGCGTGCCCGGCCTGGATCAGCGCCGGTCGAGATTGGCCAGGATCCGTGCATGCACCTGCTGGCACTTGCGCAGATCTTCCTCGTCGATCCCGGCAAAGGCTTCCTGACGCACCTGTGTGGAAATCGCCTCGATCTTCTCGATCAGCGGCCGTGCCGGCGCACCCAGGGAAATACGTTTGGCCCGGCGATCCTCTGCAGACGCCTTGCGATGCACCAGCCCCTGCGCTTCGAGACTATCGAGCAAGCGGGCCAGCGTCGGCCCTTCAACGGCAACGCTTTGGGCCAGCTCGCGCTGGGTGGGTTCGTGATCGAAACGGGCCAGGTGCAGCAGCACCAGCCAGCGTGCCTGCGAGAGTCCGAGATCAGCCAGGCGTCGATCCAGTTCAGCGCGCCAGCCACGAGAAAGTTGCGCCAATTGCATGGCAAAGCGATGTTGCTCGGCGTACATGTACGGCCATTCCTGCAAAAACTAATTATTAGTGAGCTAACCACAGCTCCGGAAAGCAGGCAAGACGACCTTCGAACCCTGATCGAGCGACAGAAGTCGTAATGATGGCACGGCGGGCGTTGCAGCCCGGCACACGCCCGCTGTCGCAGCAGCTTCAGACCGAGCTGCAGGATGCACCTGGTTACAATTCGAACTCGACCTGCAGTGCGGCACGCACGCAATAAAGCACCTGTTCGGGTACCCGCCCAGCGAACTGCTCGGCCACGGCGCTCACCGGTGGCAGCTCGCCCTCACCGTCGAGAAAGGCCTCCTGGATTTCCCCGAGCAGATCCTCGGGCAGATCCAGCGCCTGTTCCAGACTCAGCTGTTGCAGACCGATGGCTTCGGCGAGCATCGCGTAGACGTTCTTCTCACTACAGTCGAGCTGACGCGCGATCTGTACAGGCGTCATGCCTGCGCGCGCCAGCGTGATCAATTCGTGTCGCAGATCGGCAGGCGACTTGGCCACTTCAACGCTGCCTTGCAGAACCTCCAGGAAGGCCTGACCGTAGCGCTCCAGCTTGCGCGCGCCGACGCCGCTGATGCGCGCCATGTCCGCGAGCGACGCCGGCTGGCTGCGCAGCATTTCCAGCAGGGTGGCGTCCGGAAAGATCACATAGGGCGGCACGCTGTGCTCTTCGGCCAGCTTGCGCCGCAGCGTACGCAACGCCTCCCAGGTCTCGCGCTCCTCGCTGCGCACCAATTGGCTGGCGGCACTGGATGCCGGTTTCGGCGCTTTGCTGGATAGATCCCGGCGCAGCTCGAGGGTGACTTCACCACGCAGCAGCGGGCGGCAGCTATCGCTCAACCGCAGGCCGCCGAAGCCTTCGAGATCGACATCGGCCAAACCGCGGGCGACCAGCTGGCGGAACAGGGAGCGCCATTCACCCTCGGACAACGCCTTGCCGACGCCGAACACTGATAGATGCTGATGGCCGAGGCCGCGTACCTTGTCGTTGTCGCGTCCCAGCAATACATCCACCAGATGCCCGACGCCATAGCGCTGACCACTGCGATAGATGGCTGAAAGCGCCTGGCGAGCGGGCTCGGTGGCGTCCCAGGTCTGCACGCCGTCGACGCAGTTGTCGCAATGGCCGCAAGGCCTGGGCAGCTCTTCGTCGAAGTACGCCAGCAGCGCCTGGCGTCGGCAACGGGTTTCCTCGCAGAGCGCCAGCATTGCATCGAGCTTGTGCTGCTCGACCCGCTTGTGCCGCTCATCACCCTCTGAGTTATTGAGCATCTGCTTGAGGAAGATCACATCCTGCAGGCCATAGGCCATCCAGGCGTCGGCAGGCAGCCCGTCGCGCCCTGCCCGTCCGGTTTCCTGATAGTAGGCTTCCAGCGACTTGGGCAGATCGAGGTGGGCGACGAAGCGCACGTTGGGCTTGTCGATCCCCATGCCGAAGGCGATGGTCGCGACCATGATCAGGCCTTCCTCGTTGAGGAAACGCTTCTGGTGATAGGCGCGCAGCTCGTTGGGCAGGCCCGCGTGGTATGGCAGTGCCGGAAAGCCCTGCTCGCTGAGGAACGCAGCCAGGTCATCGACCTTCTTGCGCGACATGCAATAGACAATGCCGGCATCGCCGCGGCGTTCGGCTAGAAAACCAAGCAGCTGCTTGCGCGGCTGCTCCTTGGGCACGATGCGATAGAAGATGTTCGGTCGGTCGAAGCTGGAGAGAAACCGTTCGGCGTTCTCCAGATGCAGACGCTGGACGATTTCTTCCCGCGTCCGCTTGTCCGCCGTCGCGGTCAGCGCAATACGCGGCACGCCAGGAAACAGTTCGGCCAGCTGGCCCAGCTGCATGTACTCGGGACGGAAATCGTGCCCCCACTGGGAGACGCAATGGGCCTCGTCGATGGCAAACAGGGCGATCTCCAGCC
The DNA here is from genome assembly GCA_003488145.1 of Pseudomonas sp. Classification (GTDB taxonomy): domain Bacteria; phylum Pseudomonadota; class Gammaproteobacteria; order Pseudomonadales; family Pseudomonadaceae; genus Stutzerimonas. The sequence goes on along the minus strand of DNMQ01000326.1, from coordinate 2,734 downwards.
GCTGCAGGAACGCCAGCATGCGGGGCTGAACCAGTCGCTCAGGCGCAAGATAGAGCATCTTGATCTCGTTGCGCCGGATGCGCTCAGCGATCTCGCGCTGCTCATCGGCGCTCAGCGTCGAGTTGAGCGCAACGGCCGAGACGCCCAGCTCGTCGAGTGTCGCGACCTGGTCGTCCATCAGCGCGATCAGCGGCGAAACCACCACCGCCAGTCCTTCGCGCAAGAGCGCCGGAACCTGGTAGCACAGGGACTTGCCGCCGCCGGTCGGCATCAGTACCAGCGCATCGCCGCCACTGCCGACACGCTCGATGATCGCGCCCTGGTTGCCACGAAAGGCGTCGTAGCCGAATACGTCTTTGAGTATGCGCTGTGCCTGGTCGAGCATGCCGGTCTCCGAAACAAGGCGCGCAGTATACGCGAGCGAACCATGGAGTTCAGGATCGCGCGGCCAATACGGACGAGGCGTCATCCGAAGGCACGAGTAGCCTGCGCCCCGCGCCTCGTCTAGAATCCGGGTTGTCTTCCAGCCCCCAAGGTAGTTCCCGATGTCTTTCGCCGAGCAACTCGCCCGCCTGCAAGTCTTTCTTGATGCAGATGACCTGCACGAGGAAGCACTGGATTACATCGCCGCCCATGGCTACCTGACCGCACTGTGCATCTGCTCCGAACAGGTGCCCGAGCGTGAATGGATCGACGCGCTGTTCTCCGAACCACCCAAGTACAAGGACGACACCGAGCGCGAAGCCATCGAGGCCACGCTGGTTCAGCTCAAGGCACATATTGCTCGCCAGCTGGCCAGTGACGAGGACATGGAACTGCCGTGCGACCTGGACCTGGGTGAAGAGCCGGACGAATCCGATCTGCGCGGTTGGTGCATCGGCTTCATGGAAGGCGTGTTCATGCGCGAGGCGATCTGGTTCGAGGACTCCGAAGAGGAAGTCAGCGAGCTGCTGCTGCCGATCATGGTCGGTTCGGGCCTGTTCGACGAGCAACCGGAATTCGCCGATATCGCCGACAACCCCGAGCTGGTCGACGAAATGGTGGCGCAGATCCCCGAGCTACTGACAGCCCTCTACCTGATCTGCCATGCCCCCGAGGAAAAGCCAGCCCTGCTCAAGCCGCGTCGCCACTGACCGGCTGCGGAGGGGGCCAAGCGTCAAGGTGGGCGTCATGCTCACCTGCAACGGTGCAACTGCCGGAGCGCAGTCGCCGGCGCGTCGCCCCACTGCCGGACCTGTCCCGCTGGCTAGCACCACAGGAGGGAAAGGCATTGTTCTGCACATTTCGATGCCCATCGCGAATATCTGACGACGCTGACGTGAGCCAGCCGAGCACAGATCGCAGCGAATCGAAGAACCGGGCTGACTAGTACCATGGCCCATCGCGATATCCGGCAGCATCGCAACCCTCTGATCCGATCGATCCTGCTCGGCGTCGGCTGGCTGGCCGTTGTGCTGGGCGTCGTCGGCATCTTCCTGCCCGTCCTGCCAACCACGCCATTCCTGCTGCTGGCCGCGGCCTGTTTCGTGCGTAGCTCGCAACGTTTCTATGACTGGCTGGTAGGCCACCCACGGCTCGGTCCGTGGTTTCGTGACTACCTGGAAGGGAACGGTATTCCGCTCAAGGGCAAGGTATACGCCATCGCCACCATGTGGATAAGCATCGGCATATCCTGCTGGCTGGTGCCACTGATGTGGGCCCGCATCGGGATGCTGCTGAGCGCGACGCTGGTGACGCTCTACATCCTCAGGCAGAAGACATTGCCGGTCAGCAACGACACTGGTGTCAGGTAAATCAGCTCCGCGCGGCCATAGCGCTTTCGCTCGCATACCTCTAGGTGTCGGCATGATTACGCTGATATACCTCTCGCCCCATCGCATCGATCTGGCACTCGATCAAGGCGTCGAACGGACGGAGCAACTCATCGAATCGGCTGGGGCTTTCCAGTAGGTTAAGTGCCGTAACGATTGCCTCGATGGTCGACAACGCGCCGGGCATTGACGCTTTGCGCAAGCGGTAGCGGGAGCTCAGCCCTTCTGGCAGCGCGACCCGCGGCAACCCAGCCAGCCATGGATTGACGTGCAGGATCTTGCGCGTCTTCCGCCAGGTCCCATCCGGCACGATCAGGCGCACGGGTTGGGCGGCATCGGCCAGACTCCCTAGCGGTATGGCATCTTCGCCGGGAAATAACAGGTAGCTCGGCCGTGCGGCATCGCAATCGTCCTCGAAGCGCTCGCCCACCCGCAGTTCTGCATTGCGCAGCCCCAACGCGGCCAGGCGCGCCGTATTGAGCGCATGACTCGCTTCACTGGAATGCTGGAGGATGAGCACCTGGGTACGGCTATCCAGCGCTGGTATCAGCGCGCAAAGGCACAGGGAAGACGGGCGCTGGCAGCGTGAGCATCGTGGACGGGACATGGTTCACCTCGGCGGCGGAGTCTGCCATAACGGCCACTGCTCTGCAGAGCGACTATGCTTGCGACGTCCCCGCATGAGGAGCAGGCATGATCACCGTCCACCATTTGAACCACTCCCGCTCGCACCGCGTCCTGTGGCTCCTGGAAGAACTGGAACTGCTTTACGAGCTGAAGCGATACCCGCGCGACCCGAAGACCATGCTCGCGCCAGCAGAGCTGAAAGCCGTACACCCACTGGGCAAGTCTCCGGTGATCACCGACGACGACCTGACGCTGGCCGAATCGGCAGCCATCCTCGAATACCTGCTGGAACGCTA
>DNMQ01000327.1 GCA_003488145.1 Pseudomonas sp. | reverse complement strand
CCAAGGACATCCGCTACTTCTACGACAAGGGTGTGCGCATGTTCGCCACCGACTCCGAAGCCGACCTGCGCAACATCGCCAAGGCCGCGCCGGGTTCGAAAGTCTATGTACGCATCCTCACCGAAGGCTCTACCACTGCGGACTGGCCGCTGTCGCGCAAGTTCGGCTGCCAGACCGACATGGCGATGGATCTCTTGATCCTCGCACGTCAGCTGAAGCTGGAGCCCTACGGCATTTCCTTCCATGTCGGTTCGCAGCAGCGCGACATTTCCGTATGGGACGCCGCCATCGCCAAGGTCAAGGTGATCTTCGAGCGTCTGAAGGAAGAAGACGGCATCGAGCTGAAGATGATCAACATGGGTGGCGGTTTCCCCGCCAACTACATCACCCGCACCAACAGCCTGGAAACCTACGCCGAGGAAATCATCCGCTTCCTCAAGGAAGACTTCGGCGACGAGTTGCCGGAAATCATCCTTGAGCCGGGTCGCTCGCTGATCGCCAACGCCGGCATCCTCGTCAGTGAAGTGGTGCTGGTGGCACGCAAGTCGCGTACCGCGGTCGAGCGTTGGGTGTATGTCGATGTGGGCAAGTTCAGCGGCCTGATCGAAACCATGGACGAGTCGATCAAGTTCCCGATCTATGCCGAGAAGAAGGGCGAAGTCGAGGAAGTGGTGATCGCCGGTCCGACCTGCGACAGCGCCGACATCATGTACGAGAACTACAAGTACGGCCTGCCGCTTAACCTGGCCATCGGCGACCGCCTGTACTGGCTGTCCACCGGTGCCTACACCACCAGCTACAGCGCCGTCGAATTCAACGGCTTCCCGCCGCTGAAGGCTTACTACATCTAAGCCGTAGACGATGAACGAACGCCCCCGCATTGCGGGGCGTTTTCGTTTCTGTGCTTCGTTCACCGCAACCCGGCGCGTAGCTCGTCGCGTCGCCGCGCGTAGGCCTCGACGATATCGACGATCTGAGGCAATGCGGCGGCCTGCAGGCTGGCCAGCGCGGTCTCGACGAACTTCAGGTGGCCAACCTCAAGCGCGCGGTCCAGCCAATGCCGGGCGGCGTCCCATTGCTGCTGGGTGAGCAGCACGGCGGCATGGCTGAACTGGCCGCGAAAGTCGCCAGCCTCCGCGGAACGTCGATACCAGCTGTGCGCCGCTGACACGTCGCGCGACACACCGCGGCCTTCTTCCAGGCAGCGTCCGGTCAGGTTCATCGACTTGGCGTGGCCCAGCTCGGCGGCCTGGCGGTATAGGCGATAGGCCACGGCTTCATCCTGTGAAACACCGCGACCGGTGGCGAGCAGATTGGCCAGGTTGTACATGCCCCAGTCCAACCCCATGTCTGCTGCGCGCCGGTACCGCTCGGCGGCGCGTGCGGGATTGGCCGGGCAGCCCCAGCCAAGCTCGTGGCAGCGTCCGGCCATGTTGCAGGCCATGGCGTGGCCGCGGCCGGCGGCGATGCCGAACCAGGTCAGGGCCAGTTCGGGATCGGCCTGGATGCCGCGGCCCTCCAGCAGGATTTGCCCGAGCAGCGCCTGCGCTTCGATTTCCCCGGTCGCGGCGGCCGCGAGGACCAGGCGTGCGGCTCGGTGCGGCTCCTCGGCCAGTTTGCCCAGTTGGTCGCTGTCGAGTGCTTCCTTACGGCGCAGAAGATGAGGCATCAGACCTCGACCCAGCGGCGCAGCAGGTTGTGATAGGTGCCGGTCAGTTGCACCAGGGATGGGTGCTCCGGCACATCGGCGGTCAGCTGCTGGATGGCCTGGTCCATCTCGTAGAGCAGCGTGCGCTGCGCATCCTCGCGAACCAGGCTCTGAATCCAGAAGAACGAAGCCAGCCGTGCGCCGCGCGTGACCGGCTCGACCTTGTGCAGGCTGGTGCTGGGGTAGAGCACCATGTCGCCGGCAGCGAACTTCACCCGCTGCGTGCCGTAGGTGTCGTGGATCACCAGTTCGCCGCCGTCGTACTCCTCGGGATCGCTGAAGAACAGTGTGGCGGACAGGTCGGTGCGCACGCGTTCGGCGCTGTTGCGTACCTGACGCACCGCGTTGTCGATGTGATAGCCAAACTCGCCGCCTGCCGTGTAGCAGTTGAACAGGGGCGGAAAGACCTTGCTCGGCAGCGCGGCAGACATGAACTGCGGGTGCTGCCAGAGCCGTTGCAGCATGGCTTCGGCAATCTCGTGGGCGAGTGGGTCGTCCTCCGCCAGCTGCAGATTGTATTTGGCCTTGGCCGACTGATAGCCAGCGGTGACGCGGCCGTCCTGCCAGGTGGCCTGTTCCAGCGCGGAGCGAATACGGTCGGTTTCTTCTCGGGAGAACACATTGGCAATGCGTAGAAGCATGGGTCACCGGCAGGAGCGGAAAAGAGCAAATGATATTAGTTTGCATTCAGGTGTTTCAGAATGCGACAGAATGTATCAGAATGCTACCTGCTAATAATAGCAATTCGCAGTTGCATCAACTTCCAAGGATCCGCATTACATGTCGCGTCAGTCTCTAGAACTGGCCCAGCCACCTCGCGTGTTGGCTTCGGCTATCGGTGTCGCCCTTACCGCTTTCTCCGCTCCCTCCATGGCTCAGGTCGTCCCTGCCGCGTCATCGCCCAGCGAAGCGCCGGTTGCGCTCGATGAAGTGACGGTGATCGGTGAGCAGGAACAGGCCTACAAGGCCGATACATCCGCCTCGAAGAAATACACGGCACCGCTGCGCGAAACACCGAAGTCGGTCACCGTGATCACCGACCAGGTGATTCGCGACACCGGTTCGCTGACGTTGGTCGATGCCTTGCGCACCACTTCCGGCATCACCTTCGGTGCGGGCGAGGGCGGAAATCCGGCGGGCGACCGGCCGATCATCCGCGGCTTCAACGCCGAGAGCGACACCTTCATCGACGGCCTGCGTGACGTTGGCTCGCAAACCCGCGAGATCTTCAACGTCGAGAGCATCGAGGTGAGCAAGGGGCCGGGCTCAGCCTACACCGGTGCCGGCTCCACGGGTGGCAGCCTCAATTTGATCAGCAAGACCGCCAAGCAACGCGACTTCGGCGATGCCAGCGTCACCCTCGGCTCGGACCAGACCCGCCGCTATACGCTGGATGTCAACCGCGTGCTCGGTGACAACGTCGCCGGCCGCCTGAACCTGATGAAACACGAGGCCAACGTCGCCGGCCGCGATGGCGTGGATGTCAGTCGTTGGGGCGTGGCGCCGACCATCACCTTCGGCTTCGATACGCCGACCCGGGCGACGCTGTCTTACTACCACCTGGAAACAGACGATATGCCGGACTACGGCATTCCGCTGAGCGATGCCACTTCGGCGAGCTCGGTGCGCAAGCCGGTAAGTGTCGATCGCGACAACTTCTACGGGCTGAGCAGTCGCGACTATCGCGACAGCACCAGCGATGCGGGCACCGTCAAGCTCGAGCATGACCTCAACGACAGCCTGACGCTGTCCAACACCACCCGAATGGTGCGCACCACCCTCGACTATATCGTCACCACGCCGAACGACTCCAAAGCCGGCAACCTACCCAACGGGCTGGTCTATCGCGCGGCGAAGAGTCGCAATTCGACCTCCGAAGGCTGGGTTAACCAAACCGATCTTAAGGCACTGTTTGACACTGGGGGCATCGAGCACACCCTGGTGGCGGGTATTGAAGCGAGCTATCAGGGCGTGCACAACCGTCCGTACTCTGTCACTCAGGGTACCCCGGGTAGTACCTGTGCGCCGGCTCACGTGGCGTCCGGTGATTGCACCGGCCTGGCCAACCCGAGTCACAAGGATGCCTGGACCGGCAGCGTCGCCGACGGCGCTGCCTATACCGATACCGACACGGAAACCCTTGCGGGCTACGTTTTCGACACCCTCAAGTTCAACGAGCAGTGGTCGTTGAACGCGGGGCTGCGTTATGACGATTACGAAACCACCGCCAGCGGTGTATGCGTGGGTGCGCGCTGCGCACCGGCGGCGGGTGAGTTCAAGCGCGAGAACAACAGCCATTTCTGGAATTACCAGTTAGGCCTGGTGTTCAACCCGCTGCCCAACGGCAGCATCTACGCGGCTTGGTCGACGTCCAGCAACCCGGTCGGGGAAACCTCCGGGGAGGGAGCGGACGGCCTGAGCACCAACAACGATGCCCTGAGTCCGGAGCGCAACCGCAACTACGAGCTGGGAACCAAGTGGGACTTCCTCGATGCGCGCCTCGGGCTGACCGCCGCGCTGTTCCGTACCGAGAAGACCAACGCGCGTGTGCTCGAGGCTGACGGCACCACCAGCAACGTTGGTGAAACCCAGGTCGACGGCTTCGAGCTGGGTGTGACCGGCCAGCTCACTCCGAAATGGAACATGTTTGCCAGCTACACCTATCTCGATGGCGAGGTGGTCGACAGCGGACGCGTGGACATCGACCCGACCGCGGTGACCAACAATGTCGTCGGTGGCGCCAACGGCAACCACATCCCCAGCACACCGCAAAACAGCTTCAGTTTCTGGACCACCTACCACCTGACCCAGAGTCTGACTGTCGGCGGTGGAGCCAATTACGTGGATTCGCGTTACGGTGACGTCACCAACCGCATAGAGGTACCGTCCTACTGGCGCTACGATGCGATGGCAGCGTACCGGGTGAGCAAGAACCTGGACTTGCAACTGAACGTGCAAAACCTGACCGACAAGCGCTACTTCGATCAGGTCTATTCCAGTCATATGGCCCACGTCGCGGCCGGTCGTACTGCGTTACTGAGCACCAACTTCCACTTCTGATCCCGCTGTGAAAATGACAAAGGCCGCTCTTCGAAGCGGCCTTTGTCGTTATGGCGGACATCAATACAGGTCGCGGCGATAGCGTCCCTGCTCGCTCAGCTGTTCCAGCCGCGCCTGGCCGAGCAGACCGAGCAGGATCTGCTGCACTTCCTGCCCCATGCCTTCCAGGCTGCCGCAAACGTAGATCGCCGCGCCCTGGTCGATCCAGCGGCGCAGGTCGTCGGCCGCGTCCCGCAGGACTTGCTGCACATAGCGCTTCTCCGGCTGGTCGCGAGAGAACGCCAGGTCCAGCCGCTCCAGCAGGCCGCTGTCGAGCCAATGCTGCAGTTCGTCTCGAAAGAAGAAGTCGTGGGCGGCGTTGCGTTCGCCGAACAGCAGCCAGCTGCGTGAGCCTTGGGGAGCGGCTGCGCGTTCGCGCAGGTGCGCGCGCAATCCGGCGATCCCGGTGCCGTTGCCGATCAGGATCAGCGGTGTATCGACCGAGGGCCCATGAAAATCGGGGTTGCTGCGGATGCGCAGGGCGATCCGCTCGCCAATCGCCGCGTGACGGCACAGCCAGCCGGAGCCGAGGCCGAGCGTGCCGTCCGGATGACGAGCTTCGCGCACCACCAGCTGCACGGCGCCGTCCGTGGGTATCGAGGCGATGGAGTATTCGCGGTGCGGCAAGGGCGGCAGGGCCAGCAAGGCGGGCAGGTCGAGCGTGCGCAACACGTCGAGGTCCGGCAGGCGTAATCCGGCCAGCTGGCTTGCCAGACGCTGGCCATCGAGCCGCTGCTGAGGGTCGAGACCCAGCTGCTGCAGCAAGCGTTCCATGCGGGCCAGTTCGTGCTGCGGGCCGACCTCGACGATATCGCCGGCGCGCCAGCGTTGCTGATCGTCGACTTGCACGAGCGTCAGATGCTGCACTGGCGCGCCGGCACTGCCGGGGTTGAGGCAGCGGCGCTCGGTGAGCTGCCAGTGCCGATAGGGCGCCGGCAGCCAGTCGCTGAAATCGCTGTTGCCACTTAAATGGGCCAGCTGCTGTTGCCAGTGACGCAGCACGCCGGGATCGGCTCGGTCAGCCTCCAGGCGATCGAGCAGTGGCGTGGCGCCGCATTGGCGCATTCGTTCATCCAGCCGCTGGCCGAACGCACAGAAATGGCGGTACTGGCGATCACCAAAGGCCAGCACGGCATACTCGAGGTCCTGCAGCTGCAGGTTTGCCGTGCTCAGGCGCCGCTCGAAACGCGCGCCGTCGTCCGGCGCCTCGCCTTCGCCATAGGTGCTGACGACGAACAGGATGCGCCGCGCTGGCAGCCTGCTCGGCTCCAGCGCATTCAGCGGCAGCAGCTGCACGTTCACGCCAGCTTCGCGAAGCTGCTCAGCACTGCGCTCGGCATAGAGCCGGGCTTGCCCGCCCTGGCTGGCATAGGTCACCACAAGCGCCGAGGTCGCGTCGGTAGATGCTGCTTTGCGGGGTAGCTGTCCACGCCAGCAATACAGCGACATGGCCAGATAGACGAGGACGACCACGGCAGCGCTGATCGCTCGCGGCGGCTGCCACCACAGCAGCAGCGCAGCGACCGCGAGACAGCCGAGCAGCGGCGACAGGCGCCGGACGGATTGGAAAGGTCTGGGCAAGAGGCGGACTCGTTGCGGGGAATGCGGTAGCGCGCTGCCTGAGTGTCAGTGCTCAGGCAGCGGGCTGGCGTCAGGGCGCCAGCACTTCCAGCGTGGCGCTGTAGCTGGCGCGGCGCTCGGTGGCCGGCTTGCTGACGCCCTTGTCGGTCGTGAGCTCGGCTTCCAGCCAGTACATGCCAGCTTCCGGCCAGGTGATGCTGGCCTTACCGGCCTTGTCGGTTTTCGTCCTGATCTCCCCCAGTTGGTCGCGGTAGCGGTTGCCGCCCGGGATCACGCTGATCTCGACATCCGCGGCCGGCTTGCCATCGAGCAGAAAGACGAACTCCGCCGCTTCGCCGGCGAACAGGTCGTTGGGGTGGGTGACGGGCTTGAGTTCCAGGCCCTGGCCGCTGGGCGCGAGTACGTCAGTGCTGGGCGCACCGGAGGTCACGAACACTTCCATGCGGTTGCTGGTCTGGCTGACCTTGAGACCTTCGGCCTTGGCCGGGACGTCCTTGGCGAAGCTTTCCGGGGTGCCCATCCAGCGGCGCATCTGGCCGTTTTCCTTCCAGCTGGCGAACAGGCCGTTGTTGGCGACCGCCAGCTTGTAGCTGCCTTTCTGGCTCAGCTGCACATCGAAGGTACTGCGGTAGCGGCCGATGGCGCCGTTCTGTACCGCGACCCTGGAGCCATCCGGGGCGATGACCTGCAGCTCCGGAACCGGCCGCCCGCGCATGCCCGGCGGGCCACCTGCCGGCGCCTGGGCTGCCTCGCCGATACCTTTGAGGCGCATCGGCACGTGTTCGAAATAGAACAGGTCGTTGGAAACCGCAGCGTCGACGGTGATCCAAGGCTCTTCACCCGAGAGCACGGTGGCCGAAGGCAGCATCCAGGCGCGGTGGGCCTGGGCCGAAAGCGGCAGGCAGACGGCGAGGGCCAGGGCGGTCCATTTGATGACGGGTTTCATGGCGTGCTTCCTGTTCATGGGGTCAGCGTGAGATTGATGGCGCCCAGCTCACTCTTGCCCTGGGCTTGATGTTCGGCGTTCTGCTGGGGCGGCCAGCTGAATGGGACCCGCAGCAGCTCGCGGCCACCGACCTCACGGGCGGCCTCGACCACCACGCGGTACTCGCCGGCCTCCAGCGTTTTGAACGGCGCCTGCTGGTCAGAGAACTTCAGGCTGTGGCTACCCACGGCACGGGTGGCGCCGCTGACGCCATCAACCGGCATTTCCAGGCTGCGGCCACTGCGTCTCCACCACTGGCGCAGGTCCTTGAGCCACTTCTCGCCTTCCTTGTCCTTGAGCTTGGTGTCGTACCACACCGCCAGATTGGCAACGTGGCTCTGGTCCGGGCGCTCGAGCCAGATGGCGACATAGGGGCGGTGGTACTCGGCGACATCCAGGCGGGGGATTTCCACGTCCAGCTGCAGGTCCGCCGCGTATAGCGGGGCGCTAAGCAGGGCGAGGGGGAACAACAGGCGTTTACGCATGAGCAGTCCTTTAATGAATGAAGAGCAGCGCCAGCAGCAGCGGTATCACCAGCCCCAGGCCTACCAGCGGCCAGGTGCTGGGCCGGTTGCCGGCGTGACGTTGCAGGAGCAGCAGGCCGGTGAGGCTGAACACCACACAGGCAACGGCGAAGAAGTCGATGAACCAGCTCCAGGCCTCACCGGTGTGGCGGCCCTTGTGCAGGTCGTTGAAGTAGGCGATCCAGCCGCGGTCGGTCGACTCGTATTCCAGTTCGCCGGTTTCGCTACTCAGGCTCAGCCAGGCATCGCCGCCGGGGCGCGGCAGGGCGACATAGAGTTCGCCATCGCTCCATTCGGCCTCACGCCCGGCCAGGCGAATGTCCAGTGTCTGCTCCAGCCAAGCGCGCAGTTCGACGGGCAGACCCGACTCGGGCGTTTCGGTTTGCAGTTTGGTGAGCAGCGATTCGGGAAGCTGCGCAGCGCGGCTTTGCACCTGCGGTTTGCTTTCGATCTGGCCGGCGTGGTTGAGGGTGATGCCCGTGACTGAGAAGAGCAGCATGCCAACCAGGCACAGCGCGGAGCTGATCC
>DNMQ01000283.1 GCA_003488145.1 Pseudomonas sp. | reverse complement strand
GGTCTGGTTGGCGCCCGCCGACGATTGCAGCGACAGGTCACGGATGTTGACCAGATTGCGGTCCACCTCGCGGGCAACCTGAGCCTGCTCTTCCGAAGCACTGGCAATAACCAGGTTGCGCTCGCTGATTTGACTGATCGCGGCCGTGATGCCGTCCAGCGCTTCACCTGCGGCGCGTGCCATTTCCAGCGTGGTACGGGCCCGCTCATTACTGACATGCATGGCACTCACCGCCTTGTCGGTACCCTGGTGCACGCTGCCGATCATCTGTTCGATTTCGGCTGTGGACTGCTGAGTGCGATGCGCCAGGGCGCGCACTTCGTCCGCGACCACCGCGAAACCACGCCCGGCGTCGCCGGCGCGCGCGGCCTCGATCGCCGCATTCAATGCCAGCAGATTGGTTTGTTCGGCAATGGAACGAATCACCTCCAGCACCTTGCTGATGTCGCGCACCTGTCCGGCGAGATGCTCCACTTCTCCAGCGGTGTTGGTCACGTCGCTGGCCAGCAGGTTGATCGACTCCACCGTCTGCAGAACCTGCTTGCGCCCGCGCTGCGCCGTGTCGTTCGACTCCTGCGAGGCTTCGGAGGTAGCCACCGCGTTACGCGCCACTTCATCCACCGCCGCGGTCATCTGATTGACAGCTGCTGCGGCCTGTTCGATTTCATGGTTCTGCTGATGCAGGCCACGCGTCGAATCTTCGGTAACGGCGTTGAGCTCCTCAGCCGCCGAAGCGAGCTGATTGGACGACTCGGCGATGCCCTGGATGGTGCCCCGCAGATTGTTTTGCATGGTCTTGAGCGATGCCAGCAAACGAGCTGGCTCATCGTTGCCATTCACCGCGAAATCGCCGGTCAGGTCGCCATTGGCAATACGCTCGGCAACCGAAACCGCTTGTCCCAGCGGGCCCACGACGCTACGGGTGAACATCCAGGCGAGCATGACCGTAACCACGGCGGCAAAGATCAGCGTGGCCACAACCCAACCGAAACCGGTGTCGTACTGAATGGACGCCCGCTCAGCTGCCTGCCCGGCCTCTTCATTGTTTATCCGCTGCAGCTCGTTCAGCGCGGCCGTGACGTTATCGGCATGCTCATTGATCGCGCCGTTGATGAGTGCGATAGCCTGATCATGTTCGCCCCGCTGTACTTGGTCGACGATGCGCTGCTGCAACGGCAGGTACTGGTCGAAGGCCTGCTTGAACCGCTGATACGCGGACTTTTCTTCCGCCGTCGTCAACAGCTTGACGTACTGCGCATCGCGCTCCGCTACCTCGCCGCGCAGCTGTGCCAAGCGTTGAGCAGTGCTCTGCACGACCTGCACGTCTTCGGCGACGGTCATGCGCAAGGTGAGCGCCCGAATACGCATCACCGTCATGTTGAGCTCGCTGATGGCCATGATGCTCGGCAGCCAGTTCTCGTCGACCTCCCTGCTTTCCTTGCGCATATTCGCCATCTGGTTCAATGCGAACAGGCCGAGGAACAGAACCAGTAATCCGATCAAACCGAAGCCGAGGGCGGAACGTTTGCCGATTGTGAGATTGCGGATGGACATGGGGCTACTTTCTCCATGAATTGAAACGACGTCACAAACCGTGACCTGCTTCATTTATCGGAGACAGAACCGCACTCTTGAATTTTTGACGTCAAATTAATGGTTTAGGGCGACTGACGGTCCTGAAGGCCACTACGTCCAAGCGATATCGCCATCATCTCGAGCGGACTTGAAACGTCCGTTCGGCCAATTTCCGATCACCCTGAAAGACCATCAGCCGCCACTCGCCCGGCACCACCTCGTGCACCTCGGAAAACTCGAAGGCCATCACGTCGGTTTCGGCATCGGGCACCAGGCTCTGCACCACCTCGAATTTGTCGTGACGCTTGCCATCAGGCGTCACCACGCCCGGCGTCAGGTACAGCAGAGTCAGCGGTGTATCCCCCTCACGCTTGCCGGAGAGGCGATAGCGCAACCCGAACTTGCTGCCGAGCTTGGCTGGCACCTCAATGGTCTGACGAATCGGCTGGTCGCGGCGGCTCAGCACACGCTCGCCCGGCTGGAAGTCGTCCTTGGACGTTTCGAAGATGCCGTACTCCACCGGCCCCACCACTTCAACCTGCGCCTGCGCAGGAATACCTACCACTAACAACGTGGCAACCAACGACCAACGAGTGAACGACATGACCTGCTCCTTCCAATGTGCGGAGCCGGCAGGTTATGACGTCGCGATTACAGCCTCATGACGCTCAGCGCAGCTCGTCCTGGCGTTTTTGCGGCAACAACGCGAGGAAGTTGTCACGCGCCACACCCCGCGCCACCGCCTCGGGCAAGGCATCGAGAAAAGGGGCAAACGCATTCATGCCTGTGGCCAGATTCTCGAAATGGCCCACTACGTCGGAGCCGATCACGAAACGCGTCGGATGCCGCGTCACCAGCTCCACCCACTTCGGATCAGGTTTGTCCCCTTCGCCCAGCAGGTAAGGCTTGAGCATCGTCCAGGACAGATCGATGTACAGGTTGGGGTAGTCGTCCAGTAGGCGACTGACCGTTTCATGGAGAAATTCCAGCTTCTCCTGATGCCGGTGCAGCTCCATGCTGGTGCCGGCATGTGCCCAGATGAACCGCGTGTGCGGATGGTTGCGCAGCGGCTCCTCCAGCTCGACCAGATACAGCGGATTGCGCTCGCGCTTGGATGTGATGTTCGAGTGCAGCATCACCGGCAGGTCGAACTCGGCAGCCAGGTGGTAGACCCGGGCCAGCGCCTCGTTGTTGGC
>DNMQ01000328.1 GCA_003488145.1 Pseudomonas sp. | reverse complement strand
CATGGGCTGCTACGGCATCGGCGTATCCCGCGTGGTTGCGGCGGCGATCGAGCAGAACTACGACGACCGCGGCATTCTCTGGCCAGACGCGCTCGCGCCTTTCCAGATCGCCCTGGTACCGATGAAGTACGAAAATGAAGCGGTTCGTGAGGCTACCGACCGACTCTACGCCGAACTCACCGCAGCAGGTTACGAAGTGCTGCTCGACGATCGTGACAAAAAGACTAGCCCCGGCGTCAAATTCGCCGACATGGAGCTGATCGGCATCCCGCACCGCATTGTCATCAGTGATCGCGGGCTGGCCGACGGCACCCTGGAATACAAGCACCGCCGCGACGCGCAGCCTCAGCCAGTCGCGACTGCTGACATCCTGTCCTTCATCAACTTGCGTGCTCATCGCTGATCGGAAATCATGCTCAACCGACGTTTTGTCGTTTCAACCAGCGCCGCGCTTTGCGCGGCGTTGCTCCTTGGCGGCTGCGCCAATCACTTGCCGCAGCGCAGCGAGCACGAGGCGCGTGTCGAGCGCAAACTGCTCGACCACAGCCTACGCATCGAACTCGGTGAACCCCAGGTGCTCGAACTGCCGCAGCGGCGTATCCGCGTGCAAGAGCAGATGACATTCGAAGTCACCGATTTCGAAGTAACCCGCCGTTACGATCGCTATACGCCTTACCAGCCCTGGCGAGAGCTGTACGAGATTCCGCTGGGCGTCGTCGCAGTGGTCGCCGGCGTAGGCGCAAACGTGCTCAACGTGGTGATGCTCGGCAACATGCCAGAGAGCGCGACTCGCGACTGGATCAGCTACGGCTTCGCCGGCATCAACCCGTTCATGAACGCCGAGTCCAATGGTCGCTCGCAGCAGAACCTGGCCAGCCTCGACGAGCAACGCCGGGATGCGCGGCTCGAGTACACCAGCCTGCCTTGGGCGGAGCGTCCGGTGCTCGTCAGCGCCGGTCCGCACACTCACGAGCTGTCGACCGATCGTCACGGCGTCTTGCGCCTGAATCTTCTCGACGGGCCGTTCGCTGATCAGGACGTCACGCAGATCGGCAAGTTGCAGCTGTCGGTTGAGGATGAACAGGATGGCACCCGGGCAGAGGCCACGCTGCTTGTAAGCCACAAGCTGCGCGGCAAGCTGCAAGAAGCTCACGACCTGATCTTCGATGACCTGGAAGGCGACGACGTCGCGCAATGGGTGCATCGCGTCCGGCGCCTGTCCGAACTTGGTCTGGAAGAAGAAGCCAGCGAACTCGAGCAGAGCCTGATCGAGCTGACGCGCAACGATCCCGAACTGCAACAGCACTTTCTGCAAAGTCTGATCGAAGGCAGCAACGGAAACTGAAGCCGATGAAGACGCCTGCTCTTCTTCTCGCATTGCTGCTGGTGAGCGCCCTGCCGGCAGCGGGCAATATCCGTCAAGCGCCCGAGCCCGAACTCCGCGACCTCATGCAGAGGACAGTCGCTGAGGCGGACAGCTTTCAGGATCGCTTCGATGCAGAGGTCTGGCTGGTCGACATGTCCGGCCGACTCAAGCGCTACATCCCCGATGCCGAAGAGCGGCTGTCGCTGCTCCGGCTGGTGCATCGCGAGGCGAGCAAGGCGGGCCTGAAGCCGGAACTGGTGTTGGCGCTGATCCATGCCGAAAGCCTATTCGACCGATTTGCAATCTCCAGCGTTGGCGCGCAGGGCATGATGCAGGTGATGCCATTCTGGAAAGCGGAACTGGGTCGACCGCAAGACAACCTCACCGACAACGCCACCAATCTTCGCTATGGCTGCACCATCCTCAGCTATTACCTGAACAAGGAAAATGGCGACATCAACCGGGCGCTCGCGCGCTACAACGGCAGCCTCGGGCAGAATCGCTATCCGGCCAAGGTGATCGGCTTCTGGCAGGATTTCTGGTACGTCAAACCCTGAGTCACCAGGCGGGCTACTCGCCCTTCAGCCGCGCCAAATGCACAAGGATGCCCTCGGCAGTCTGTTCGCCAACCAGGCGCTCGCGCACCTTCCCCTGGTCGTCAACCAGATAGGTCACCGGCAGCACCTCGCTACGCGGCAATTGCAGACGCTCGGCGGGATCATCACTGAGCACACGGAAGTCGATACCCAGCGCCTTGGCGGCTTGAGCGAGCTCTTCGCCGCGCAACTCGTCGAAGTTCACACCCAACACTGCCAGTCCCTGCTCGGTTTCGGCCAAGGCGTTCAGCTCCGGAATCTCGGTGCGGCAGGGACCGCACCATTCGGCCCAGTAATTGATCAGCAGCCACTGCCCCTGCAGCTGTGCCGCAGTCACTTCACGCCCGTGCTGGTCGATCCCCCAATCCTTTTCGCAGGCAGACAGGAACAGGCAGCTCAGCAGGAGCAGCAACGAGGCGATCGGTTTGGTCATGGTGCTTATTCCTTAACGTATACGGCCCGAGGATACCGCTGCGTTGCAGTCAAGGCACGCCTGGGACGACCCGATCCTGACGCAGCCCGTGGCGGCGCCAAGTAACCGTCGCGCTTTTCGCCGTTATGCGAGTCCGATCACGCGCGGCGGCGCTCAAGTGCACAGTTTTGTCGGACCTGCACTGCCTATAATTCCGCACCTACCACCGTATGCCAGTAGCGAAGCCATGTCCCAACTCCACGACAAACTGATCGGCACCGTACCCTCACGCATCGTCGAGCAAGCCGCCATCGCCCTCACTACCTATGACGGGCGCGTAGCTGAATTCAATGTCGCCAGCTGGTTGCAGCTGCAGGGACGCGCAGGGCTCATGGTGTCTCTCGTCGCCAAATATCGTGATGGACAGCAGCAGCGAGAAGCGATCATTGATCACGGCCGCACCGATGGCGCAGGCAAGATCCTGCTGTCCGGCGTCGCGCGGCTACCGGTCCGACACAAGATCGAGGAGTTGCAGATTCACCTGCGTCCTGCCGCCACGGTAGCTGCAATCATCGTCGAAGAGCTGTTCGCTCACCCGGTCGAGCCCGTAGCTGCCGAAATGAAAGCCGTCCAGGCCTGATTCAGCCGCTGACCTTTTTCGGCTCCAACTGCTTGCTTGCCAAAGCGGCGTGCGGCGCGTCGGTTGGAGCATCATCCCTGACGACCAGCGATTCCGGCCATTGCCTAAAGCGAAGACCGGTAAGGCGGTTCAATGCCTCGAGCGCCGCGTCTGGCGCTCTCTGGTGCAAATACAGAATGGTAGATCGGAAGAGCGTCGTGTAGGGAAAGAGTGTAGATCTCGGTGGTCGCC
>DNMQ01000347.1 GCA_003488145.1 Pseudomonas sp. | reverse complement strand
CGCTCCCAGTTCAGGCCGAAGTAGTGCTTGTCGTCGACGTTGGCGCCGGCACCAAAATCGCTCATCAGCGCAACCGAGCGGTCGATGACGCAGGGAATCGTCAGGTTCAGTGGACCCAGCGAACCGGGGCCGGCACCAATCGCGGCGCGGATTTCCGCTTCCGAGGCGAATACCAACGGGCTGGCAACCTGCTCAAGGTTGGCGGCCTTGATCTCGTTGAGTTCGTGATCGCCGCGTACGATGAGGGCGATCAATTGGCCTTCTTCGACGCCATGAACGACCAGCGTTTTTACCGTTTTCTCGATGGCGAGGCCGAACTGCTCGACGAGTTCGATGATCGTCTTGGCATTCGGTGTGTCTACCAGGCGCATTTCTTCGCTTGGTGCCGCACGATCGGTTTCGCGCGGAATGGCTTCGGCCTTCTCGATGTTGGCGGCGTAGTCGGAGGTGTCGCTGAACGCGATGTCGTCTTCGCCAGACTCGGCCAGTACGTGGAACTCGTGCGAGCCGGTTCCGCCGATGGAGCCGGTGTCGGCTTGCACCGGACGGAAGTCGAGCCCGAGGCGAGTGAAAACATTGCAGTACGCCTCGTGCATGCGGTCGTAGGTTTCCTGCAGCGATTCCTGGGACAGGTGGAAGGAGTAGGCGTCCTTCATCAGGAACTCGCGCCCGCGCATGAGGCCGAAGCGCGGACGGATTTCGTCGCGGAACTTGGTCTGGATCTGATAGAAGTTGATCGGCAGCTGCTTGTAGCTGTGAAGCTCGTTGCGTGCCAGGTCGGTGATGACCTCTTCGTGGGTCGGGCCGACACAGAATTCGCGATTGTGGCGGTCCTTCAGACGCAGCAGCTCCGGGCCGTACTGCTCCCAGCGGCCGGACTCCTGCCAGAGCTCGGCTGGTTGAATGGCCGGCATCAGTACTTCCAGGGCGCCTGCCTTGTTCATTTCCTCGCGAACGATGGCCTCGGCCTTTCGCAGCGCACGCAGCCCCATCGGCATCCAGGTGTAGAGACCGGACGCCAGCTTGCGAATCATCCCGGCACGCAGCATCAGTTGGTGACTGATGACCACTGCATCGGATGGGGTTTCTTTGAGGGTCGAGAGCAGGAACTGACTGGTGCGCATGTGGCCGTTGTGTCCTTGCAGAAGAGGCTGGAATTTGGCTCGGCATTGTAAGGCGCGTGAGGGGGCGGCGTATAGGATCGGCACGGCCGCTGGGCTGGGTGCTGAAACGAAGAGCCCGGCTTTCGCCGGGCTCCGTTTTGCATCGAATGACTGCGAGCCTGGGTTACAGGATGCTCAGCGGATACTCAACGAATGCGCGGATCTCGTTGAGGTCCGGGCTTCCTGCATCACGCAGGTTATCGTTGGAGCGATAGATCGAGTTGCGCAGTTTCAGCGACAGGTCTTTAACCGGGCCGCTTTGTACTACGTACTGGACCTGGTTGAAAAACTCGCGCTCTTTGCCTTCGCCGCCTGCGACGTCGATGTTGTCGCCGTACACATAAGCGGTTTTCCAGAACAACCCTGGAGCGCCGAAGGTGCTGAAGTCCAACTCATAGCTGGCCTGGTAGGAGCGCTCGTCTTTCCAGTTGAAGTCAGAGTAATAAGAGTTAGCAACCCAGATGGAGCTGCCGCCGTCGCCGATGTCATAGATATATCCGCTATCGCCGCTTACTCGCTGGTGAGCAAGGATGAAGGCGTGAGCACCGACGGAGTATTTGCCAGATAGACTCCAGATCGTGGTGTCGAGCGTCTCACCAAACGTTTCTTCGTCGTACTCGTTGTCGTAAATGTTGAAGTCGAACGTGAGCGACTGATCGCCACCGAACGGCATAACGTAGTTAACGTTGCCGTACTTCTTCTTGGCGACGTCCTCGTTATCCGCATAGTACAGCGAGGCGCTCAGGTTGTCGGTGAAGCCGTAGGTGCCCCCGATGACATCGATGCTTTTCAGCGTTCCGTCAATCTGGCTGTTATAGGTATCACGGCTCGAGGATGGCATTGCGCTGTCAGCGGTGAAACGCCCAACATTCAGCTCGAGACTTCAATCTCATTGCTGGTGATCAATGTGCCAGTAAACGACTCTGGCAGCAGGCGCGAATCGTCATACGCCAGTACCGGCATCATTGGCATTTGGTTGCCGTACTTGATCACGGTGTTGGAAACTTGGAGCTTGATGGCTGCGCCAGCTTGCGAGAGGTCGCGCTCTGGCTCGTTGTTGGAGTCGCGTTCGAACATGGCACCGTAGCTATATCCCTTGCCACCATCGAGACGCACACCCAGCAAGCCATATGCATCGACGCCTACGCCGATGGTGCCTTGGGTAAAGCCAGACTCGAACGTAGTAATGAAGCCCTGGCCCCAGCTGCGTACGTCACCTACGCCATCTTTGAAATCGCGGTTGTAATAGGTATTGCGCAGCAACAGATCTAGGCTCGCATCTTCGACGAATCCCTTGGACTCCGACTGCTGGCTGGCCAACGCCATCTGGGAGGTGCCCGCCGATACGGCCAGGGCGATTACGCTCCACTTCATCACTTTCATTGTGATTGCTCCTTTGGTTTAAAAACGGTGCTTACCTTGCCGCGCGTGGGCGGAAAGGGTGCAACTTCTTAGTCCCGCATCAGGCTTTAGCCAATTTTGGCTGCTCTCGCGCAAAGCCATCCAGAGAATGTACTGTTTAGCTCTAGTGCAGCGCTAGAGCAAGCTGTGTGACGCTGATTGCGGTGTTTTGAAGCCGCCCCTAGCGTTCGCATAGTTCGTCTAGCAAGAATCGTACTCAGAATTCATGATCGAGCTAATCGGGCGTTGCGGAGAAATATTGGGGCCGCATTGCACTGAAAGGCGGCGCGTTTTCTCAGGTCAGGCACCAATCTTGTGCGCGGTTGCCAGATTGTCGTCTGGGATGTCTGAGGTATCCTTTTTACCTGTTTCCTACGGCGCATTCGCGCAGGGTTTGCTTCGCAAGGGGGGCTTATGTTTGTACTTGATTCACGTCTGGAGCAGGACACGTTGCTGCTTGGTGACTTCCCGCTCTGCCGGTTGCTGTTGATGAACGACTCGCAGTACCCCTGGTTCATTCTGGTGCCGCGTCGCGAAGAAATTAGTGAGTTGTTTCAGCTGGATGCGGCTGATCAGCTGGCGCTGTGGAAGGAGGCCACTGCGCTGGCCGAGACCGTCAAGGACACCTTCGGCGCCGACAAGATGAATGTCGCCACGCTTGGTAATGTCGTCGGGCAGCTGCATATGCATGTCATTGCGCGGCGACGCGATGATGCTGCCTGGCCAGCGCCGGTGTGGGGCAGGCATCCGGCGAAGCCTTACAGTGACGAGCAGGTGGCAGCCATCAGGGACAAGCTAAAGTTGGTGCTGACCGATCACTTTCGTTTTGGAGTATGACTGTGGACCTTGAATCGAGAGTGATGGATCTGGAAACGCGTCTGGCGTTTCAGGACGATACGATCCAGACGCTGAACGATGTGCTCGTCGAGCAACAGCGGATCATGGAGCGTCTGCAGCTCCAGCTGCGCGCACTGGCAAAACGTCAGGAGGAAATGCAGGTTCCAATGGACGCTGGTGAGGACGAGGCGCCTCCACCGCATTATTGAATTGTGAAACGGGGCGGCGTGGTGACTTCGCCCCGAGGTAGCTCGCTCGGTCGTCCTACTCGATCGGGACGACGTCTTCGGCCTGCAGCCCCTTGTCCCGCATCATGATGGTGAACTCCACGCGCTGGCCCTCGACCAGGATGCGGTGCCCTTCGCCGCGGATGGCGCGAAAGTGGACGAATACGTCATCTCCGCTGTCCCGGGAAATGAATCCGAACCCCTTGGATGTGTTGAACCATTTCACGGTGCCAGCCTCGCGCCCTGCTGCCGATGGCGCGCGGGGGTTTGTGCGAGCCGGTTTTGCCTGCTTGCTCAGGCCGCGTGGCGTGGCGAGGTGTAGCAGCACGGCCACAAGGGCGAGCAGCAGGCTGGCGAGTGTTGCGGGCTGGCCGGCGATCTGCGGCAAAGCTACAAGTACGATGACGGCCTGCAGCGCGATAGACAGGAGCAGCAGCGCTGACGCAGCGATTATGACTGGCCGGGTGCGGCTGTCGATCAACTGGGCAGATGGGGCGAATTGAACGTTCAGCAGGCCAAGCATCAGCAGGCACAAGGCGTCGGGTTGCAGCAGTAGTGGCATTGCGCCGCGCAGGCTTGGAACAAAGGACAGCAATAGGGCAATGACGCCCGCCAGGACATGGACGATCTTTAACATTCTTGTATGGCTCACGGTTGATAACACGACAGAGAAGCCGCAGGCCTGGAGTTCGTGGAAAACGTTTGTCGGTCAGGGCTGAACACTGTTCGAGAAACCGCGCGGGTCCGGGCTGCAGCGCGGCGTATTTAACAGGAAAGGAGGAGGGGGCTCAAATGAGCGTGTTCGCCGTCGTGGCTTCGGGTGCGGAGAATGCTCGAAGACGGGCTGTTTCGTAGCAGATGCGTTGCGATCTGGGCAGAGCGCATGTGGCGCTCCGCCCAGTAGCGAAACTTAGGCCGAAAGCAGGCTGCGCAGCATCCATGCAGTTTTTTCGTGGCTCTGCATGCGTTGAGTCAGGAGGTCGGCAGTCGGCTCGTCGTTGACCTTGTCCAGTAGTGGGAAGATCCCGCGGGCGGTTCGTACAACGGCTTCCTGGCCTTCGACCAGCAGCTTGATCATCTCTTCGGCGGAGGGGACGCCTTCCTCTTCCTTGATCGAGCTCAGGCGGGCGTATGCCGCGTAGGTGCCCGGCGCCGGGAAGCCCAGCGTGCGGATGCGTTCGGCAATATCGTCCACGGCGATGGCGAGTTCGGTGTACTGGGTTTCGAACATGGTGTGCAGCGTGTTGAACATCGGCCCCGTAACGTTCCAATGGAAGTTATGGGTCTTCAGGTACAGGGTGTAGGTGTCGGCGAGCAGGCGCGACAGGCCTTCGGCGATGGCTGCACGGTCCTGTTCGGCGATGCCAATGTTGATTTCCATGTTTTTCTCCTGGTGGATGGTTCAGTCGTTAGTTATGCCAGAAAAATGCGTGGTGTTGTGAAGCGATACGTTTCTGGTCGAATGCTCACCGTTGGAAGGCTCTGATCGATTCAGGGTTCCATCAACGGCTCGATTTCGAGTTGGCGAGGGCAACGGCTGCGCCGCGGTGATTATGTCGATATAATCCCGCGCTTGTGCCTGGCGGTCCCAGTGCGTGCTGCGGCGCCCGGCGTCAATGCGGTATCGCGTACGGTACATGCCGCTTGCGCAGAGCAGTCACGGTCTTGTCAGTCTGTCGCGGCTCTCGCGCCCCATCGAATTCAAGATACGAGAAGCGAACTTCACCATGATGCGCAGCCACTATTGCGGCCAACTGAACGAAAGCCTGGACGGCCAGGAAATCACTCTTTGCGGCTGGGTTCATCGCCGTCGTGACCACGGCGGGGTGATCTTCCTCGATGTGCGTGATCGTGAGGGCCTGGCTCAGGTGGTCTTCGATCCGGATCGCGCCGAAACCTTTGCGACCGCCGACAAGGTGCGTAGCGAGTATGTAGTGAAGATCACCGGCAAGGTCCGCCTGCGCCCAGCTGGTGCGGTGAACCCGAATATGGCTTCCGGTGCCATCGAGGTGCTGGGCTACGAGCTGGAGGTGTTGAACGACGCCGAAACCCCGCCGTTCCCTCTCAACGAATACAGCGATGTGGGCGAGGAGACGCGACTGCGCTATCGCTTCATCGACCTTCGTCGCCCAGAAATGGCCGAGAAGCTCAAGCTGCGCTCGCGTATCACCGCGAGCATTCGTCGGTACCTGGATGACAACGGCTTCCTCGATGTGGAAACCCCGATCCTGGGGCGTCCGACACCTGAAGGCGCGCGTGACTATCTGGTGCCGAGCCGCACCCATGCCGGTAATTTCTTTGCCCTGCCGCAGTCGCCGCAGCTGTTCAAGCAGCTGCTGATGGTTGCCGGTTTCGACCGCTACTATCAGATCGCCAAGTGCTTCCGCGACGAAGACCTGCGCGCTGATCGCCAGCCCGAGTTCACCCAGATCGACATCGAGACCAGCTTCCTCGATGAAGCGGACATCATCGGTATCACCGAAGGCATGATCCGCAAGTTGTTCAAGGAAGTGCTGGATCTGGAGTTTGGCGAATTCCCGCACATGCCGTTCGAAGAGGCCATGCGCCGGTACGGCTCGGATAAGCCCGACCTGCGCATCCCGCTGGAACTGGTGGATGTTGCCGATCAGCTCAACGCTGTCGAGTTCAAGGTGTTCTCCGGTCCGGCCAATGACCCGAAAGGCCGCGTTGCCGCGCTGCGCGTCCCGGGTGCGGCGAGCATGCCGCGCAGCCAGATCGACGATTACACCAAGTTCGTTGGCATCTATGGGGCCAAGGGCCTGGCCTATATCAAGGTCAATGAACGCGCCAAGGGCGTTGAAGGCCTGCAGTCGCCGATCGTCAAGTTCATCCCGGAAGACAACCTCAATGTGATTCTCGATCGCGTCGGTGCGGTCGATGGCGACATCGTGTTCTTCGGTGCAGACAAGGCGAAGATCGTTTCCGAGGCCCTGGGTGCGCTGCGCATCAAGATCGGCCACGACCTCAAGCTGTTGACCTGCGACTGGGCGCCGCTGTGGGTGGTCGACTTCCCGATGTTCGAACAGAACGATGACGGCTCGCTGAGCGCGCTGCACCACCCGTTCACCGCGCCGAAGTGC